>DASZRO010000108.1 GCA_035550055.1 Mycobacteriales bacterium
CTGTGGCGGGGCTGGGGCGTGCCGGTGTGGCTCGCGCTGGCGCTCGTGCTGCTCGTGCTCGCCCCTGCCTTCGGCCTCCTCACCGAGGCGCTGTTCCGCCGGACCGCCGGCCAGCCGGCGGACCAGACGCTCGCGATCACGCTGGCGCTGCTGCTCGTGCTCATCGGCTTCGCCAACGCGGTGTGGCCGACGAAGACTCCCCGCTTCCTGCCGCGCTGGGCGGGCGAGGGCACGGTCACCCTCGGGATGCTCACCATCAGCGCGACGCAGATCGTCGTCGTGGTCACGGCGATCGCGATCGCGATCGGGCTGCGGCTGCTGTTCACGCACACCCGGCTCGGCATGGCGATGCGAGCCGCTGTCGACAACCCGGACCTGCTCGCGCTGTACGGCGAGGAGCCGGCCAAGGTCCAGCAGGTCGCCTGGGCGCTGAGCTCGGTGCTGGCGGCGCTGGCCGGCGTACTGCTCGTGCCGTTGATCCAGATGAACATCCTCAACATGACGCTGCTCGTCGTGAACGGCTACGCCGCCGCGATGATCGGCCGGCTGCGCAGCCTGCCGCGCGCCACGGTCGGCGCGCTCGCGCTCGGCCTCGCGATCTCCTACGCGATCGGGTACGCGCCGCAACTGCACCTGGACAACCACCAGTCGACCGAGATCACGCTGCAGCAAGGCATGCCGATGCTGCTGCTGTTCGCGGTGCTGATCTTCCTGCGACCCGACCCGCTGCGCGCCGGTGTGACCGCCGCGCGGCGACTGCCGTCCATCCCGACGTTCGTGCAGTCGGTCGTGGTGGCGGCGATGGGTCTGGTGGTCGCGATCGTGCTCTCCCGCACGCTGAGCGACAGCAACCTCGAGACCGCCTCGCTCGCGGTCGTGATGGCGCTGATCGCGGCGTCCCTCGTCCTGCTCTCCGGGTACGGCGGCCAGACCTCGCTGTGTGTGCTGACCTTCGCCGGCGTCGGCGCGTACATGATGTCCAAGGCGGGATCGCACACTGTGCTCGGCCTGCTGCTCGCCATCGTGGTCAGCGCCGCAGTCGGTGCCCTCGTCGCGCTGCCGACACTGCGGCTGCGTGGCCTGTTCCTCGCGCTCGCCACGTTTGCGTTCGGCGAGATCATGGACATCGCGTTCTTCGGCCAGCACTTCGGTTCCGGCGGCAGCCTCGACGTACACCGGCTCTCGATCCCGGGTCTGCATCTGGGCTCGGACCGCGGCTACTTCGTCTTCTGCAGCGCGGTGTTCCTGGCGGTCGGGGTCGGGCTGCTCGCGGTACGCCGCGGCCGCTACGGGCGACAGCTCGCCGCGCTCGACGACTCACCCGCCGCCTGCGCGACCATCGGGCTGCGGATCACCCGCCTCAAGCTCGTGGTGTTCGCGGTGTCGTCCGGGCTCGCCGGTCTGGCCGGAGCGCTGTTCGGCGGACTCGGCGCGCAGATCATCAGCACCGGCGACTTCGCGACGCTACAGAGCGCCGTGCTCTACCTGCTGCTGCGGGTCGGCGGCGTGAAGACGATCACCGGTGCGCTGATCGCCGGCGTCGTCACCGCGGTCCTGCCGGTGGTGCAGCAGCACGTGCCGTCGCTCGGCGGCCTGGCGTTCCTCGTGACCGGGGTCGCGTCGCTGTTCATCGGCCGCTTCCCGACTGGCATCGCGGGCGAGCTCGGACGAGCATTGGACCGTCGGCCCCGCCTCGCGCTTGCGGCCGTCGTGGAGCGAAAGGAGCTCGCCGGTGCCAGCCGCTGACCTTTCGACTCACGTCGGCCCGGCCCCCGCTGCGGCGCTGGAGCTGCGCGGCATCCGCGCCGGCTACGGGCGGATCACGGTGCTGCACGACGTCGACCTCGTCGTACCGGCGGGCAGCATCGTCGCGCTGCTCGGTGCCAACGGGGCCGGCAAGACCACGACGCTCGGGGTGGCGAGCGGGCGGATCCGGCCGACCCGTGGCCACCTGCACGTCGCCGGCGTACACATCAACGGGGCGAGTCCCGCCGCCCTCGCGCGCGCCGGCGTCTGCCTGATCCCCGAGGGCCGCGGCATCTTCCCGCGGCTGACCGTCGCGGAGAACCTGCGGCTGGTGACCTACGTCGGCGACCGGTCGGCGCACGACGTGGCCGAGCTCGCCTACGAGCAGTTTCCGCGCCTGGCCGAGCGCCGCAAGCAGGTCGCCGGGACCATGTCCGGCGGCGAGCAGCAGATGCTGGCGATGGCCCGCGCGCTCGCGACGTCGCCCAAGCTGCTGCTGCTCGACGAGATCTCGATGGGCCTCGCGCCGAAGATCGTCGCCGACCTCTACGAGCTGGTCGCCAAGGTCCGCGACAGCGGCGTCACCGTCCTGCTCGTCGAGCAGTTCGCCCACACCGCACTCGCGATCGCCGACTACGCCGTACTCATGGCCGCCGGCCGGGTCATCCGGGTCGGCCAGCCCGCCGACGTCGCGGACCGGCTCGACGAGACCTACCTGGGAGAGTCCGCATGAGGCTGCGTCGAGCCCAACGTTGTTGGTCTTTCAAGGGGGGTCGAAAGACCAAGAAGGTTGGGCTCGGCGGGGCGGTTTTGGCGCTGGCGTTGCTCACGCCTTCCGCCGCTCTGGGTGTCGCGGCTCGTGACACCCACTCGCACGTGCCGGTCGGGTCTGACCTGCTGAGCTACACGGCGCTCGCAAACGCGCCGGGGATCGGCATCAGCGGGATCTACATGGGGGTGTCGCTCGACATCCCGCAGGCCAACTCCTCGCTGACCACGGGCGGCGTCGGCGCCGGGCTCGCGTCGATCGCGTGGCCCGGCGACATCGGCGGCAACGCCGGTACGGCGGTGCAGGTCCTCGACCCGACCGCGCCGTCGATCGTCACGCTTCTCAACGACCCGGTGAAGGCCGAGACGCACAGCACCGGCACCCGTCACGCGGTGAACAAGACGATCCCCGGAACCGTGATGGAGTCCAGCGCCTCCCACACCCTGGTGACCGCGTCGTCGAAGACCGAGCTCGGGCTGGCGCCGCTCGGTTCGCTCGGGGTGTTCACCGGATCGAGCTCGGCCCGGCTCGTCGGGCCCAACACGATCCGCGCGGTCGCCGACAGCACGCTGGCCGGCATCAACCTCGCCGGCGGCCTGATCAAGATCGGTGCGCTGACCTCGCGCGCGGTCGTGACGAGCAACGGCAAGACCTCCCACGGCCACGCCGCGACCACGGTCGCCGACGTCTCGATCGCCGGCATCCCGGTCACGATCGACAAGAGCGGCATCCACCTGGCGAAGTCGGTCATCCCGACGTCTGCCATCACCTCGCTGCTGTCGAAGACGCTGAAGACGCTGCACCTGTCGACGACGTTCACACCGACGCTGTTCACCCACTCCGGCCCGTCCGCGTCGTACGACGCCGGCGCTCTGTTGCTGACCTATCACCCCGGCAGCGGCACCACGACGTACACGCTGACTCTCGGCCGCGCCGCCGCGCAGGTCGGCGCGACCGCGTCCTTCGCGCCGGGCGCGGTGAGCCCGCCGGCAACCGCGACCACCAGCCCGCCGTCGGCGACCGCGGGGTCCGCGCCGCCGGGCGGCGGCTCGGTCAGCCTGCCCCCGGGAGACGAGACCACGGTCGGCACGGGCGGCGGCCAGCCACCGACGGTCGCCAGCCCCGCGGCCAACGCCGCCGACGATCTCGCCGGTGGCCCGACCGGCTGGATGATCTTCGGGGTGATCGCGGCCACGCTGCTCGGTGCACTCGCGCTACCGAGAATCGCCGGTCGCTTCCTGGACGCCCCCGCCAACTCCGGCTGTGAGGACAACGAATGAGCGAGCAGCAGTCGAACCTCGCCGAGCTCCGCGACGCGGTGTCGGGGCTGCGGCCGAGCCGGATCAGGTGGTCGGACTCGTGGCTGCTGATCCTCGGCAGTGCGCTGTTGCCGCTCGGGATCGGGCTGATCCTGCTCGGCTGGTACGGCAGCGCGCAGACCTCGCTGGACTGGGAGCAGACGCCGTACCTGATCTCCGGTGGTCTGCTCGGCCTCGGGCTGCTCGGCGTCGGTACGGCGATGTTCTTCTCGTACTGGATGACGCGCCTGGTCCGCAGCACCGAGGAGACCGCCCGCCAGGAACGCGAGCACCAGCTGCGCGTCGAGCAGCTGCTGACCGACATCGCGGCCGGCCAGCGCGCCGCCGCCCGTCCCACCGGGCGCGGCGGCGACCAGCTCGTCGTCACGCCGGACGGCACGATGTTGCACCGCGCGGACTGCGTCGCGACCCGCGGCCTCGAGGTGACCAAGCCGAAGTCGTACGCCGGGCTGGCGCTCTGCGGCATCTGCCGGCCGACGCCTCCCGCGCAACGACGGGCGTCGACCCGCTCGTGAACGAGCTGCTCGAGGTCGCCGACGTGACCGTCCGCTTCGGTGGACTGGTCGCGGTCAGCGACGTCACCCTCAGCGTCCCGGCCGAGGCGGTCACCGGCCTGATCGGCCCCAACGGTGCGGGCAAGACGACGCTGTTCAACGTCATCAGCGGTCTTCAGCAGCCGACGCAGGGGCGGGTGCGCCTCGACGGCACCGACATCACCAAGTGGTCCGCGGCGCGGCGGGCGCGGGCCGGCATCGCGCGCACGTTCCAGCGGTTGGAGGTGTTCGGCTCACTGTCGGTCCGCGACAACGTGCTCACCGCCGCCGAGCTGGGTCGCGGGTTCAACCGCGACGGCCGGCCGGCGGGGCGGGTCGCCGACGAGATGCTCGAGCGGGTCGGCGCCTCGTCGTACGCCCACGCCGCCGCGGACGCCGTGCCGACCGGTGTGGCCCGCCTGGTCGAGGTGGCGCGGGCGCTGGCGGTGCAGCCCAAGGTGCTGCTGCTCGACGAGCCGTCGTCGGGACTGTCGCCGAGTGAGACCGAAGAGTTCGGCAGGCTGCTGCGCGAGCTCGCCGGGTCCGGGGTCGCGGTGCTGCTGGTCGAGCACGACGTTGACCTGGTCATGCACGTCTGCGACTACCTGCACGTCCTCGACTTCGGCCGGATCATCGGTGCCGGAACGCCTGCCGAAGTGAGAGCCGACCCCGTCGTACAGAACGCCTACCTCGGCGCCACCCCAGAGCTCGTCAGCTGACTCGTCAGCAGGATCAACGGAGGACCACCATGACCGTCACCGCCGGCGCAGATCTCGGCATCAACCTCTCCGACGAGGCGTTCTGGAGCACGTCTCAGGAGGAGCGGTACGCCGCGTTCGCGCGGCTGCGTGCCGAGGCGCCGATCGCGTACTTCGAGGAGCCGGAGATGCCGGGCTTCCCGGCCGGGCCGGGCTACTACGCGGTGACCCGGCACGCCGACGTCGAGCACATCAGCGCGACCCCTGAGCTGTTCTGCAGCGGCCAGGGGGCGGTCTCGATCCTCGACCTGCCGATGGAGATGCAGGAGTTCTACGGCTCGATGATCTCGATGGACAACCCGCGGCACGCGAAGATCCGTCGCATCGTGTCCTCGGCGTTCACCCCGAAGATGCTCGACGACGTCGTCAACGACGTCGACGTGCTGTGCCGCGAGATCCTCGCGACCGCACGCACGACGGCGCAGGCCAACGGCGGCGAGTTCGACCTGGTCAGCGAGGTGGCGGCCCCGCTGCCGCTGCGGATCATCTGCCGGATGATGGGCATCCCGGAGTCGGAGGAGAAGATGGTGCTCGAGCAGAGCAACGTCATCCTCTCCGGGGGCGACCCCGACTTCGTCACGACGCCGGAAGAGGGGCTGACGCTCGCGCTCAACGCCGGCATCGCACTGTCGGGCCTGATGACCGAGCTCGCCGAGGAACGCAAGGCGGCACCGAAGGACGACCTGGTCTCAGCGCTGGTCAACGCGGAGGTCGACGGCGAGTCGCTGACGTTCCAGGAGATCGCGTCGTTCTTCATCCTGCTCTGCGTCGCCGGCAACGAGACGACGCGGACCGCGATCAGCCACGGGGTGTACGCCCTCGACCGCAACCCGGACCAGCGCGCCGCGTGGATGGCGGACGAGTCGCTGAGCAAGACGGCGGTCGAGGAGATCGTGCGCTACGCATCGCCGGTGACGTGGATGCGGCGTACCGCGACCCGCGACGTGACCGTCGGCGGTCAGGACTTCGCGGAAGGGTCGAAGTTCATCCTGTTCTACAACTCCGCCAACCGCGACGAGTCGGTGTTCACCAACGGCGAGGCCTTCGACATCACGCGCTCGCCGAACCCGCACGTCGGCTTCGGCGCGCGCGGTCCGCACTTCTGCCTCGGCGCGAACCTGGCACGCCGGGAGATCGCGGTCGCGTTCCGCGCGATGTTCGACCTGATGCCCGAGCTGAAGGTGGTCGGCGAGCCCGACCGGCTGCGCAGCTCGTTCGTGAACGGCATCAAGCGGATGACCGTCAGCATCGACTGACGACAAATCGCGGCCCGGCCGCTTCTCCTCGTCCCTTCGAAGGGCGGGTTACTCGGGCGTGCCCTGGCAGAGGTACTTCGTCGGGGCGACTCCGGTGCGGACGTACTGACCGTCCTTGATCACCCACGGTACGAAGCAGTTGCCGGCCTTCTTGGCGGCCGGGTCGGACGGCGCGAAGAACCCGTTCGCGTCGAACGAGTGCACCTTCGACAGGGCGGCGAGCACCTTCTGGCGGGTCAGGTCCGGCCCGACCGAGGCGATCGCGTCCACCAGCAGCTCGGTCTCCGCCCAGGCGTCAGCCGCGAAGGAGTCCGCCGCGCCGTTGCCCGTGACGGCGGAGTACCACTTGTGGAACAGCGCGGTCGCCGGGATGTTCGCGATGTCGCCCGCACTGAAGAACATCGTCTCGCCGTTGAAGCCGTAGATGCCGTTGGCCAACGAGGCGTTGCCGAGGTCGGTGAAGAACGTCTGGTCGTAGGCGAGCGGGGCGAAGATCAGCGGGTGGAAGTTCTGCTGGTTCGCGTTGCGCACGAACTCCGCGAGCTCCTGGGCGTCGAACAGCGTGTAGAACAGCTTCACCCCGGCCTGGCGCATCTGGATGATCTGCGCGGTGAAGTCGGTCGACGTCGGCGACACCGACGAGTGCACGACGAACTTCCAGCCGACGGTCTCCGCGCTGTGGATCGACAGCGAGGCGACGTTGTTGACCGCCGGCAGGTTGGCGTAGAGGAAGCCGGTGTGCTGGACGACGTCGTGACCGAACCGCTTCGTCACCCAGTCGAACGGCCCGTTGCTGACCTTGGTGCCGATCGGGGTCACGCTGTAGTTGTTCGGCAACGCGTTTGCCTGCGGCGTCACCGCGAGGTGGGCGTCCGGCACGGTCTTGTGAGTGGCCAGAACCGTCGCGCCGCACTGGTCGTTGAGCGACGCGGAACCGGCGAACGCGAAGACCTTGCCGATCTCCTCGTCGATGCCGTTGCGGTCCCCCTCGCACGACGTCTGCGAGTCGGCGACGTCGATCTTGAGCTGGCGGCCGTATATGCCGCCGAGTGAGTTGATGTAGGCGATGTAGGCGTTGGTGCCGTTGACCGCGCTCTGGAACAGCCCCGGCTGCGGTCCGGACAGGTCGCTGACGTTGCCGAGCAGGATCTGGTTGGCGGTGACTCCCACGTCGGTCGACCCGCCGTTGCCACCGGCAGGAGCCGGCGCGCCGACGCCGGGCGGGAGGCCGGTCGACGACGTGGTGGTCGTCGTGCCGCCGCTCTTGCCCCCGGTGGTCTTGCCCGAGCCGGTCGTCGTCGTACCAGTCTGCCCGCTGGTGGCGCCACCGGTGCCCGTCGTCACGGGAGGTACGACGCCGCCCTCGCTCGGCACCGTGACCGGCGTGGTGGGAGCCACACCGCCGGTGACCGGAGCGGTGTCGACCGTGCCGCCGGTCTGCTCGAGCTGTTGCGCCTCGAGCTGGCGGCGGGTGGCGGAGTCGACCTGGGTTCCGCACGCGGCGAGCAGAGCCGTCGCGAGCATCGCGGCAAGGACTGAGTTGGTACGTCGCATCACGGGTGAACGTACGGCCCGACGGCCGATTTGTCACCACTTACATGCATAGCCGCATGCAAGTTTTGTGGTGACGCCGCCGGTCACCGCGGTGACGAGATCGTCACCGAGCCGCATCCAAGTGCGCCAATCGGGGCAGACCTCCGGCAACGACAACGCCGCCTCCGGCGGCCCACGACCAATGCCGCCTCCGGCGGCCCACGACCTGGAGGCGACGTGCTCTCGGCCCTGCTACTCGCGGGGCTGTTTGCCGCCCCGCTGGCGACCTTCGCGCTGTTCATCCAGCCGCCGATCCGCGGCGGCGGGCTCGGCGCCTGGCCGTGGGCGCGGCGCCTGGTCCTGGCGGTCCTCAGCAGCGTCGTGCTGGCCGGCGTCGTCGACGGTCTGCTGGACGCGCTCGGCACGACCCGGCACAACCTCATCGCCGCCGCGATCGCCATCGTGGCGGTCAGCCTCGCGTGGCTGCCGTTCACCCGCCGCTGGAGCGCCCGGGCCCACTTGTGCTGGTCGGCCACGACCTACCTGTTCGGGACCTACCTCGTCTTCATGATCTGGTGGACGTTCGTCAGTCGGCTCGGCGCTGCCGGCACCACCGGCGGGATCATCCTGTGGCTGCTCGAGCTGTTCGCGGCGTTCCTCGCCGGTGCCTACATGTGGGAGCTGTGCGACGCGCTCGGCCGCGAGGCGTGGGTACGCCGCATCCGCAGCGGCGTACCGACGAGTGAGCTGCCGACCGTCGACGCACTGCCCTTCGTCAGCCTGCACGTGCCGGCGTACAACGAGCCCCCGGAGATGGTCATCGACACGCTGCAGTCGTTGATCGCGCTCGACTACCCGCACTACGAGATCATCGTGCTCGACGACAACACCACCGACGAGGCGTTGTGGAAGCCCGTCGAGTCGTGGTGCTTCGTGCACGACGTGAAGTTCGTCCACCTCTCCGACTGGCCGGGCTACAAGTCGGGAGCCCTCAACTACGCGCTGCGCGAGATGATCGACCCGCGCACCGAGCTGATCGGCGTCATCGACGCCGACTACCAGCTCGAGCCGGACTTCTTACGGCGGTGCGCGCCGCTGTTCGCGGACCCGAACGTCGGGTTCATCCAGGCGCCGCAGGACTATCGCGACTGGGAGCAGGCGCCGTTCTACCGGCGGCTGTACTACTCCTACAAGTATTTCTTCGCCGTCTCCCAGCCCTCGCGCAACGAGCGCGACGGCGCGATCTTCGCCGGCACGATGGGGTTGATCCGCCGGCAGGCGATCGAGCAGGTCGGCGGCTGGGACGAGTGGTGCATCACCGAGGACGCCGAGCTGTCGCTGCGCCTCATGGTCCACGGCTGGTCCGGCCTGCACGTCGACCGCTCGTTCGGTGTCGGCGTCATGCCGTTGACATTCGAAGCGCTCAAGGGTCAGCGCTTCCGGTGGTGCTTCGGCGGCATCCAGATCCTGCGGCGCAACTGGCGGCTGATGATGCCGGGACCGCGTACGGAGGACAACCAGCTCACCACCGGCCAGCGCTGGGCGTACCTGTCGGGCGCGTTGCAGTGGTACGGCGACCTGGTGGCGTTGCTGTTCTACCTGTTCCTGCTGGTGGGCGCCGCCAACGTCGGGGAAGGCGGCGGCCTGCTGTTCCGCAAGCTCACCGGCTTCCTCGTCGCGGCCATCCCGGCACTGTTCCTGCTCGGCCTCGTCCGCGCGGTCGCGCTGTTGCGGCGCGGGACCGGCGCGGGCTGGCGCGATGCGCTCGGCGCGTTCATGATCTGGCAGTCGACCGGCCTCGTGGTGGCCCGGGCATCGGTGCAGGCGTTATTCGCGAAGGAAGCCGAGTTCCTGCGTACGCCGAAGACCGCGGAGGACGCGCACTGGTGGGACGCGATCCGCGGCAACCTCGGCGAGACCGCGTTGGCGGTGATGGGCCTGGCCGGCATCGCGGGCGCGCTCGCTCGTGCGAGCGGCCGCGGCGGCTGGCTGACGGCGGCACTGCTGCTGTGGCCGACCATTGCCTACGCCGCCGCGCCACTGAACAGCCTGGCCGCCCAACGCGGCGCGCTGCCCGCGGACCTGCGCGCCCGTCGCCGCAGCGAGAGCCAGCGCTACGGCGCGCGGCACGTGACGATGGCCGCCGGCGGGCTGGTGCTCGCCGGCGTCACCGCGGCGGTGGTCGCGGCGCTGCTGAGCCCGAGCAAGGTGCCGGTCCTGACGCCGCAGCTGGTCGGCCCGGCGCAAGGCCACCAGGCGGACTACGCACACCCGCGCAAAGCGTCGAACAGTCCCTCGGCCGCTCCGTCGAGCTCACCGAGCGCGAGCCCGTCACCGTCGGCGAGCCCGAGCGCAAGTCCGACCTCGTCGAGCTCGCCCAGCCCATCCGCGATTCCGACCCCGTCGAGGACCGCGTCGGCGAGTCCGACCGCATCGAACAGCCCGACACCGACCGACTCCGGGATCGCCGCCGCCAGCTGAACCCGGGCCCGGCTAGGTTGCTGCACGTGACGGTAGTCGACGAGGTGACGCCCGGCGGCGCGGATTCGGTACGCCGGTTCCTCGACGTACTCGAGCTCGAACAGGTCGACCGCGACATCTTCCGGGCCTGGAACCCGCCTCGCGAACACAAGGGCCCGCGGGACACACTGTTCGGCGGTCAGGTCGCGGCACATTCGTTGCGAGCCGCGAGCGCGACGGTCAACCCGGACCACTACCCGCACTCGCTGCACGGGTACTTCCTGCGCCCCGGCAAGGACAACGCTCACACCGTGCTGCGCGTCGACCGGATCCGCGACGGCAAGTCGTTCACCACCAGGACGGTGGTGGCCCAGCAGGACGGTGAGGCGATCTTCACCCTCACCGCGTCCTTCCACCGCGACGAAGGGGGCGGGGAGTTCGCGACGCCGATCGCGGAGGACGTGCGGCCGGCCGACGAGCTGCTGGCCTCAAAAGGCGAAGGCCGCTACCAGTGGGAGACCGACGCGCCGTTCCAGCGCGTCGAGATCCCCGAGTACTCCCACATCCGGGACAGCCCGAAGCCACGGCGGGTGATGTGGCTGCGGCCCCGATCGCCGATCGCTTCCGACGACCCGCACCTGCACGCCGCGGTCCTCACCTACATCTCCGACATGGGCGTGGTCGGCGCGGTGCGCAGCGCGCTCGGCCGATGGGACGCCCACGGGATGGGCGCCAGCCTCGACCACGCGCTGTGGTTCCACCGCAGGATTCGCGCGGACCAGTGGCTGCTCTTCGACGTGTCCTCGCGGTCGAACGCCGGCTCCCGCGGGCTCGGCGTCGGGTCGTTGCACACCGCGGACGGGACACACGCGATGACGATCGGGCAGGAGGCGCTCGTCCGCCTCAGCGACTAGCGCGACGCCTTGCGCAAGACCACCCATTGGGCACTCGCGGCGGATGCGACGGGTGCGACGGTCGCCGGGCTCGGACCGATCGGATAGGTCGCCGACGTCAGCGGAGTCGGCAACGGCTTGGCCTGGCTCGGTGCGCTGCCGGCCGCGTCGAGCTCGTCGCCGTACGTCCCCGGCGCGCCGTGCGGATGGTCGGGCAACAACACCGGCGCGGACACCACGAGGTCCTCGCGTCCGCCGTCGCCCGCGAGCACCGGGAACGCGTGGATGTTGGTGCACTCCCTGACGGCGTCGATCGCCCACGCCGGCGGATCCAACAGCGAGACGAAGCCGCCGTCGCTCAACGCCAGCAGGCAGTGCGTCCCCACCGTCGAGTGAGCCGCGGCAACGACGGGCGGGGCGTCGGCCGGCACGCCGTCCGTGACGTTCTCGACGACCACGCGCAGCCGCACCATCGGCACGACGAGCCCGGCGTCGGTCGCCGCAACCTGCACGCGTAGCTGTAACGGCTTGCAGGTACGACGGATCCGGCCGCGGACCGCGCCGGTGGCATCGCGGGCAACCTCGAGCTCGGTGACGCCGACGGCCTCGAACCGCGCCTCGACCGGGGCCCGGCGTACCTCGTCGAGGTCGACGGTGAGGTCGCGCTCGTGGCGGATGGACTCCTCGGCGGTGGCGACCGTCCAGCCGTCGACGTCGAGACGCGAGGTCGGGACGAAGCCGGTGCCGTCGAGGTAGCGCTCGACGGTGCGCCGCTGCGGCTGAAGGAACCGCAGCCGGATCGCCAGGGTGGCACCCGGTGCGCACTCGGCGACGACCTCGGTACGCGCGAACCAGGACTCCGTCGTGCCGTCGACCCCCGTGTCGAGCGGCAGGTTGTGCGCCGACCAGTCGCGAGGTAGCAATATGCCGACCCGCCGGCCCTGGTCGTAGAGGATCTCGTCGGCGACGGTGCGCGCGCGCCGGTAGACGTCAGGCGCGACGGATCCGAGGCCGGACACGGCGACGATCTACCCCGCCGCGACCTCCGTAACCGGCTCGGGCCTGCGGCCAGCGACGACGCGGCCCGCCCACCGAGACGGTGGACGGGCCGGGTCGTTACTGATGTGGCGGGAGTGGTCAGGCGCCGATCACGACCGGCTCCAGCGGGAGCCCTTCGCCCGCCGCGCCGTCGGTTGCGCCAGCGCCGCCGGCCGGAGCTTGCGGGCGCCGGATCAGGCTGGCCACGGCGACCAGGGCCACCAGCATGATCCCGACCGAGACCGCGAACGCCGTGGTGTACCCGTGCACCGCCGCCGCAGGGACGTTGGGCAGGACGTGGTGCGAGGTGGCGTACGACGCGGACGCGCTGGTCGCAATCGTGTTGAGCAACGCGATGCCGAGCGACCCACCGATCTGCTGCATCGTGTTGACCAGCGCGCTCGCCGCGCCGGCGTCATGGTTCGGGACGCCGAGCAGCGCGGTCGAGGACAGCGGCACGAAGACCTGGCCCATGCCCAGGCTGATCAGCAACTCCGACGGCACGACGTGCGCGATGTAGGCAGAGTGCGGAGGCAGCTGGGTCAGCCACAACATCCCGAGCGTCGCCAGCGAGAAGCCGGTGATCGCAAGAGCGCGAGGGCCGAACCGGGGCAGCGTCTTCGACGCGATCGTCGAGGAGGTGATGACCCCCAGCGGGAAGGGCAGGAACGCGACCCCGGCCTTCAGCGGGCTGTAGCCCAGCACGCCCTGGAAGTAGTAGCTCAGGAACAGGAACGAGCTGAACATCCCGAGCGTCGCCAGCAGGAACGCGAGGTAGGACCCGCCACGGTTGCGGTGCAACACGATCCGCAACGGCAGGATCGGGTTGGCCGCGCGCGTCTCCCAGAAGATGAACTGCGCCAGGACGAGGCCCGCGACGACCAGCAGCGTGATGGTGCGCGGAGCCGACCAGCCGTGGATCGACGCCTCAGTGAACCCGTAGACGAGCAGCGCGAGCCCGCCGGTGACCGAGAGGGTCCCGGGGATGTCGAAGCGACGGTCGCCTTCGGCACGGCTCTCCGACAGCAACGGGACGGCCGCGAACGCCACCGCGATGGCGATCGGGGTGTTGACCAGCAGCGTCCAGCGCCACGAGAGGTACTGCGTCAGGGCGCCACCGGCGATCAGGCCGAGCGCACCGCCCGTACCGGAGATCGCGCCGTACACCGCGAACGCCTTCGCGCGTTCCTTCGCCTCGGTGAAGGTGGTCGTGATCAGGGACAGGACCGCCGGCGCCAGCAGCGCCGCGAACACGCCCTGGATCGCCCGCGCCGAGAACAGCCAGGCGCCGGACTGCGCCGCGCCGCCGAGGGAGGAGGCTCCGGCGAAGCCGAACAGCGACATCAGGAAGATGCGCTTGCGGCCGAGGTAGTCGCCGACCCGGCCGCCGAGCGGGAGCAGGCCGCCGAAGGTCAGCGTGTACGCCGTGATCGCCCACTGGCGGTCGGCGTTCGTGATGTGAAGAGCGTGCTGCGCATCCGGCAACGCGATGTTCACGATGGAGGAGTCGAGGATGATCATCAGCTGAGCGATGCCGATGACGACGAGTGCCAGCCAACGCCGGTCGTGGTCTGTGGTCATGGTGGTTCCCTTGCTAGGTCTCTTGCTTTACGTGTCTGCGTCGTGCGCGTTGCGGAATGTTTGCTCTCGACTTACGCTTGTGACATAAGCGGAGGCTGCTTCCGTTACGCTATCGGAGGCTACCTCCGGTTAGCAAGCGGTTATTCCTGTGACCTACGGCACAACCGCGGAAAGGGCGAGAAAGGTGACGACGCAGGACGTGGCGGCCGAAGCGCCCCGCGCATTGCGCGCAGATGCCCGGCGTAACCGCGACAAGCTCGTCGAGGTCGCCGCTGACGCGTTCGCCCGCGACGGCATCGACACCTCACTCGAGGAGATCGCCCGCACCGCCGGCGTCGGGATCGGCACGCTCTACCGCCACTTTCCCAACCGCGACGCGTTGCTGGAAGCGGTTTTCCGCCGCAACGTCGACGACATCGCCGCCCAGGCCGACGAGCTGTTGGCCGCCCTTCCCGCCGACCAGGCGCTCGCGGAGTGGATGTCGCGCTTCGTGCGCTACGTCGCGGGCAAGAAGGGCCTCGCGATGCACCTGAAGTCGGTCGTGTCGCACGACGCCGAGATCTTCGCCTACAGCCACGACCGCATGGAGTCGGCGATGAAGCGGCTTGTCGACGCCGCTCGCGCCGCCGGCTCGATCCGCGCGGACGCCGACTACATGGACGTGCTCCGCGCGCTGTCCGGCGTGTGCATGATGTCCGACGTACCAGGCTGGCAGGACCAGGCGTGCCGGGTGTCCGGCCTGCTGATGGACGGCCTGCGCTACGGCGCCTAGCGCGGATGGATCCGGGCTCTCTTGCGGCGGCGCTGGCAGCGGTGGTCGCCGACTCACTCGGGGTCACCTCGGTCGAGGTCCAGGAGGTACGCCGGCTCTCCGGCGGGGCGAGCCGGGAGTCGTGGTCGTTCGACGCCATCCACGACGGCGGCGTCGAGCCGCTGATCCTGCGCCGGGCGCCGGCCGCGATCAGTGACGCCATCGGCCCGACGATGATGCTCGAGGCCGCCGCGATGCGCGAGGCTGCCCGGGTCGGCGTACCCAGCCCGCAGGTGCTCTTCGCCACCGCCGACAAGGAGCCACTCGGCGGGTCCGGCATCGTGATGAGCCGCGTCGACGGCGAGACGATCGGCCGCAAGATCGTGCGCGACGACACGTTCGCCGAGGTACGTCCGCGGCTTGCCCGCCAGTGCGGCGAGGTCCTCGGCCGGTTGCACGGCATGGATCCCGCCGCCCTACCGCCGGTGGCGGACTCCTACGCCCTCGACGGGCTGCGTGCGCTGCTCGACGAGTCGAAGGTGGCCAGCCCGATGTTGGAGCTGGCGCTGCGCTGGCTCGAGCTGAACCGGCCGGTGTCGACCCGCCGTACGGTCGTGCACGGCGACTTCCGCAACGGCAACCTGGTCGTCGGTCCCGACGGCCTGCGCGCCGTCCTCGACTGGGAGCTGATCCATCTCGGTGACCCGATCGAGGACCTCGGCTGGCTGTGCACCCGCGCCTGGCGCTTCGGCGGCGACGGGCCGGTCGGCGGCTTCGGGGAGTACGACGATCTGCTGGCCGGGTACGAGGCGACCAGCGGGCAGCGGGTCGACCTGGACGTGCTGCGGTGGTGGGAGCTGCTGGGCACGGTCAAGTGGGGCGTGATCTGCATCGTGCAGGCCAACCGTCACCTCGTCGGCGGCCAGCGCTCCGTCGAGCTGGCGGCGGTCGGGCGCCGCCTGGTCGAGCAGGAGTACGACTGCCTGGAGCTGCTCGAGGAGCTGACGACGTGACCGAGGCCTTCCCGACGGCTGCCCAGCTCGCCGAAGCGGTCGAGGAGTTCCTTCGCGATGAGCTGCTGCCGGCCCTCGACGGCAGGCTGAAGTTCCAGACGCTGGTCGCGGCGAACGTGATGGCGATCCTGCGCCGCGAGCTGATCGACGGCCCGGCGGGTGCCGCGGCGCACCAGGAACGGCTCGCGTCACTGGGCGTCGCGGACGACGCTGCTCTGGTCGCCGCGATTCGCGGCGGCGAGATGGACGACCGCATCGCAGAGGTCATCGCGACGCTGCGCCCGTCGGTGGAGGCGGCGGTCAAGATCGCCAACCCGAAACATCTTCGATAAGAACTCACCATGGACTTCGCACTGCCGGCCGAGCTCTCCGAGTACCTCGACGAGCTCGACGCGTTCATCGAGCGCGAGATCAGACCGCTCGAGGCGGAGAACGACAACATCCGGTTCTTCGACCACCGTCGCGAGGACGCGCGCACCGACTGGGAGCGCGGCGGGCTGCCGAACCGCGAGTGGGAGCTGCTGCTGCACGAGGCGCGGATGCGCGCCGACCGGGCCGGTCACTACCGCTTCCCCTACCCGAAGGAGTACGGCGGAAAGGACGGCTCCAATCTCGCGATGGCGGTGATCCGCGAGCACCTGGCGGCGAAGGGTCTCGGGTTGCACTGCGACCTGCAGAACGAGCACTCGATCGTCGGCAACAACGTGGCGCTGCTGCTGATGCTCCACTACGGGACCGAGCAACAGAAGGCGGAGTGGATCGACGGACTGCTCGAAGGCCGGATGTTCTTCGCGTTCGGCATCACCGAGCCCGACCACGGCTCGGACGCCACCCACATGGAGACGACCGCCGTCCGGGACGGTGACGAGTGGGTCATCAACGGCGAGAAGACGTTCAACACCGGGATCCACGTCGCCAACGCCGACATGGTGATGGCGCGTACGTCGGGCGAGGCCGGTGACGGCCGAGGCATCACCGCGTTCCTCGTCCCGACCGACGCCGACGGCTTCGAGGTCGAGGAGTACCTCTGGACCTTCAACATGCCGACCGATCACGCCCACGTCAGGCTGACCGACGTACGCGTGCCGGACTCGGCGATCTTCGGCGGCGAAGGACGCGGCCTCGCCGTCGTACAGCACTTCTTCAACGAGAACCGGATCCGCCAGGCTGCCTCCAGCCTCGGCGCCGCGCAGTTCTGCATCAACGAGTCGGTCGACTACGCGAAGACACGCGCGCCGTTCGGAAAGCCGCTCGCCACCAACCAGGCGATCCAGTTCCCGCTGGTCGAGCTACAGACCCGCGCCGAGATGGTGCGCGCCCTGATTCACAAGACGGCGTGGCGCATGGACACCGAAGGCGTGTTCGCCGCTTCGCGCGAGGTGTCCATGTGCAACTACCAGGCCAACCGGTTGTGTTGCGACGCCGCCGACCAGGCGATGCAGGTGCACGGCGGCCTCGGCTACTCGCGGCACAAGCCGTTCGAACACATCTACCGCCACCACCGTCGCTACCGGATCACCGAAGGCTCCGACGAGATCCAGATGCGCCGCATCGCCGGCTACATGTTCGGCTTCATGAAGCAGCAGGCGCCGAAGGGCGTCGCCGAGTGACGAAGGAAGTCGCGGTAAGCGTCCGCGGCCTGACCAAGAGCTACGGCAACGTGCATGCAGTGCGCGGCATCGACCTCGACATCGAGGTAGGCGCGGTCTACGCGATCCTCGGCCCCAACGGCGCCGGGAAGACCACGACGGTCGAGATCCTCGAAGGGTTCCGCCAGCGCGACGGCGGCGAGGTCAGCGTGCTCGGACTCGATCCCGGGCGGCAGCGAACGCAGCTCAAGGACCGGATCGGCATCGTGCTGCAAGCCAGCGGCATCGATCCCTACCTCACCGTCGCCGAGACCATCGAGCTCTACGCCTACTACTACCCGCATCCTCGGCCGATCGACGAAGTGGTCGAGCTGGTCGGGCTGGGGCACAAGCGCGACACCCGCGTGGTCAAGCTCTCCGGCGGGCAGCAGCGTCGCCTCGACGTGGCGATCGCGCTGGCCGGCGACCCCGACCTGCTGTTCCTGGACGAGCCGACGACGGGCTTCGATCCCGCTGCCCGGCAGGAGTCGTGGCAGATCGTGCGAGACCTCGCCCAGCTCGGCAAGACCGTCCTGCTGACCACCCACTACATGGACGAGGCCGAGCAGCTCGCCGACCGGGTGGCGATCATCGCCGACGGCAAGATCGTCGTCGAGGGCCCCCCGAGCCGCCTCGGCGGACGCGACCGGCGGCGGCCGCTGCTGACGTTCCGGCTGCCGGAAGGCGCCAAGCCGCCACGCGGGCTCGACGCCACCGTCGCACCTGACGGGTCGTACGCCGTCGAGCCCGAGGACCTGACCGACGCGCTGCACCGGCTGACCGGCTGGGCGCGGCGCAACGGCATCGCGTTGGACGACCTCCAGCTGCGCCGGCCCACCCTCGAAGACACCTACCTCCAGCTGCTTGCGGAGCACACCTCATGAGGTTCGTCAGGCTCACCGGCTTCCAGCTCCGCTTCGTCAACAAGACGTACTGGCGCAACCCGACCGCGGCGTTCTTCACGTTCGCGTTCCCGCTGATGCTGCTGGTGATCTTCACCGCGTTGCTGGGCAACGGCCACGTGTACCTGTTCCACGAGCAGCTGCGGCAGTCGACGTACTACGTCGCGCAGATGGCGGCGTTCGGCGTGATCTCGGCCTGCTACACCTACGTCGGGATCGCGCTCACCTTCCAGCGGGACTTCGGCGTGCTCAAACGCGCCAACGGCACTCCGATGCCGGCGCTCGCGTTCTTCGCGGCGCGCGTGCTGCACGCGATGTTCGTCGCGCTCCTGCTGGTCGTCATCACCGCCGGCTTCGGCCGGCTGGCCTACCACGCGCACGTCCCGGGTGGCGCCACGCTGCTGCGCTTCCTGGTCATGCTCGTCGTCGGTGCGATGGCGTTCTGCGCTCTGGGCTTCGCGATCACCGCGGCGATCCCGAACATGGACGCCGCCGCACCCGTGGTGCAGGCGTCCATGCTGCCGCTGCTGTTCCTGTCCGGTGTGTTCATCCCGCTCGGCGACGACGCCGCGGGCTGGGTCAAGTGGGTGAGCCGGATCTTCCCGGTACGCCACTTCGCCGACGGCATGCTCGCCGGCTTCCTCGGCACTCCGTTTCGCTGGAGTGACGTCCTGGTCGTCGCGGCGTGGGGTGTCGGCGGGATCGCGATCGCGGTCCGTTACTTCAGCTGGGAGCCTCGTACCTGATCGCGCAATGACCCGTCGGGCTGGTTTCGGCTAGTCACAAATGACGGAATTCCGTCGTACTGCGAAATGCGGCGTTTGCGCCTGGTCCCGCAGCGAGAAGTTGGCCAGACACTGACTCCATGACGGTGCTCGACGTGCGGCCCGACACGACCTCGTCGTGGCGGCCACCGACCGCGCGCCGGCCGGCACCACGGGTGCTGCGAGGTCGCGACGGCGACCCGGCATGGGTGCGGCCGGGCGTCTTGTCGTTGCTTGCCGGCACTGCCGTCCTCTACCTCTGGGGGCTCGGCTCCTCCGGGTGGGCGAACAGCTTTTACAGCGCGGCCGCGCAAGCGAGCACGCACTCGTGGAAGGCCCTTTTCTTCGGCTCGCTGGACTCGGCGAACTCGATCACCGTCGACAAGCCGCCGGCCGCGCTGTGGGTCATGGACCTCTCCGCACGGCTGTTCGGCCTGAGCAGCTGGTCGATCCTGGTGCCCGAGGCGTTGATGGGCGTCGCCACCGTCGGTCTGATCTATCTGACCGTGCGCCGGATCTTCTCCCCGGCCGCGGGTCTGCTGGCCGGTGCCGTCATGGCGCTGACCCCGGTCACGACGTTGATGTTCCGGTTCAACAACCCGGACGCGTTGCTGGTGCTCCTCGTGGTTGCCGCGGCGTACGCCGTCACCCGTGCTGTCGAGTCAGCGGCGAGTGGCGCCTCGACGCGGTGGTTGTTGCTGGCGGGCCTGCTGGTCGGCACCGGCTTCATCACGAAGATGATGCAGGCGTTCCTCGTCGTACCGGCGTTCGGGCTCGCCTACCTGGTCGCCGCAGACACCACCCTGCGGCGGCGGATCGGGCAACTGCTCGCCGCCGGCGCCGCGATGCTGGTCGCGTCCGGCTGGTGGGTGGCGATCGTGACGTTGTGGCCGGCCGACGCCCGCCCCTATGTCGGCGGCTCGCAGGACAACAGCGTCCTGAGCCTCATCGTCGGCTACAACGGCCTGGGCCGCCTCACCGGCCACGAGGCCGGCAGCGTCGGGATCGACGGGGTCGGCAAGCCCGGTCTGCTGCGACTGTTCAGCACCCAGTTCGGCGGCCAGTGCTCGTGGCTGTTGCCTGCCGCGCTGCTGCTGCTGGTCGCGACGCTGTGGCTGTCACGGCACGCTCCGCGTACCGATCCGCGCCGGGCGCAGCTGGTGCTGTGGGGCGGCTGGCTGCTCGTGACAGGCGCGACGTTCAGCATGATGTCCGGGATCACGCATCCCTACTACACGGTCGCGCTCGCCCCGGCGACCAGCGTGTTGGTCGGGATCGGTGCGACGTCGCTGTGGGCGCGACGCGAGGAGCGGCTCGCCCGGGTCGTGCTGGCTGGGGCGGTGGCGCTCACCGCGTGGTGGTCGGTGCAGCTGCTCGATCGCACCCCCGGCTGGCAGCTCTGGCTGCGCCTGCTCGTGCTCTTCGCCGGAGGTGCCGCAGTCGTCGGGATCGCGACCACGCCCCTGCATCGCCGGCGTCGCGAGTCACTGATCGCGGCGGCCGCGCTCGTCGCATCGCTGGCCGGTCCCGCGGCGTACTCGGTCGTGACCGCCACGCGCCCGCACACCGGATCCCTGCCGATGGCGGGACCGGTGATCACTCCTGCCAGGACACTCGACGCCGATGCCGCAACGCATCGCAACGGTGGTCTGCTCGACGCGCCCACGGTGCCGCACGCCCTCGCGACCGTCCTCGCCGCCGGTGCCGCCGGCTACCGCTGGGTGGCTGCAACGGTGGGTTCGGAAGACGCCGCCGGCTACCAGCTCGCCAGCCGGCGCCCGGTGATGTCGATCGGCGGCTACAACGGCACGGACCCGTCCCCGACCAGCGCGCGGTTCGAGTCGCTGGTCGCGCAGGGACAGGTTCACTACTTCATCCCGGGCGGCGCCGGCCTGTCGGGCGACGGGTCGAACACAGGCACGACGCCGGCCGCGCAGATCACCGCCTGGGTCGAGGCCAACTTCCGTCCCGCGACGGTCGACGGCACGACGCTCTACGACCTGAGCACGAACTGAGTCCGGACTCACAGGGAACTCGCAGGACGGCCTCACGTTGTGTTGATCTCCGACGGCGACCCTCGAGCCATGACCATCACGGACAGTGAACAGCTCTACGACGCACTGCGACTGCCGCGGCCGGCCGACCGGCGCAGCTCGCCGCACTCCGCGACCGCGCCCGCCGTCGACATCGCGATCCCGGTGTTCAACGAGGAAGCGACCCTCGATGCGTCGGTACGCCGGCTGCGGGCGTATCTCGACAGCTCGTTCCCACTGTCGGCGCGCATCACCGTCGTCGACAACGCGAGCACCGACGCGACCTACCGGATCGGGCAGCAGCTCACCCGTGAGCTGCCCGGCGTCCGGCTGATCCGGCTGCCGGACAAGGGCCGCGGTCGCGGGCTGCGGCGCGCATGGTCGATCAGCGACGCGGACGTCGTCGCCTACATGGACGTCGACCTCTCGACCGACCTCAAGGGACTGCTGCCGCTCGTGGCGCCGTTGCTGTCCGGTCACTCCGACATCGCCATCGGCACCCGGCTCGCGGAGGGCTCACGCGTGGTTCGCGGGCCGAAGCGCGAGCTGATCTCACGCAGCTACAACGCCATCCTTCGCACCGTCCTTGCGGCGCGGTTCAGCGACGCGCAGTGCGGCTTCAAGGCGATCCGCGCCGACGTCGCGCGCCGGCTGCTGCCGCAGGTCCGGGACGAGGCGTGGTTCTTCGACACCGAGCTGCTCGTCCTGGCCGAACGCGAGGGTCTGCGCATCCACGAGGTCCCGGTCGACTGGACCGACGACCCGGACAGCCGCGTCGACATCGTGCCGACTGCGCTGGCCGATCTCAGAGGTGTGGCCCGGATGGCGCTGCGCGGGCGGGCCGTCACCGAAGTCGTCCGGTTCGCCGGGATCGGCACCGCGAGCACCCTCGCCTACGTGGCGCTCTACGCGGCACTTCGTACGACGATGTCGGCCCTGCTCGCCAACGCGCTGGCGCTGCTGGTCACCGGCGTCGCCAACACGGCCGCGAACCGGCGGTTGACCTTCGACATACGCGGCAGGACGGGCGCGATGCGCCACCAGCTGCAAGGCCTCGCCATCTTCGCCGTCGCGTTGGGACTGACATCCGGGTCGCTCGCGGCACTGCATGCGCTTGCCGGGCGGCCGGCCCGCGCGGTGGAGATCGCCGTACTGGTGCTGGCTAACCTCGTCGCCACCGTCGTACGGTTCGTGCTGTTACGGCGGGTGTTCAGAGCCGGGACGCGAAGTCGACGCGCGTCGCGGCACGGCTCGCCGACGACCCGCGAGCTGCTGCGCGGAATGCGGAGCATGCCGTGATCACGCTCCTCGACCCGATGCCCGACGCACCTTCTAGCGTTGCGCCCGCACCAGACGGCGAAGGCGCCCCAGACCCGGTCGCGTCCGTGCCGGCCCGCGGCGGCCGGCTGCGCCGGCTCGTTCGCGGTCGCCCGCAAGATCCGTCCTGGGTGCGGCCGAGCCTGCTCGCCCTGCTGAGCGGCACCGCGCTGCTCTACCTGTGGGGGCTCGGCGCCTCGGGCTGGGCGAACAGCTTCTACAGCGCGGCGGTGCAAGCGGGCACGCACTCGTGGAAGGCGTTCTTCTTCGGCTCGCTCGACTCCGGCAACTCGATCACGGTCGACAAACCGCCGGCGTTCCTGTGGGTGATGGACGTCTCGGCGAAGGTCTTCGGCCTGAACAGCTGGTCGATCCTGGTCCCCGAGGCGCTCATGGGTGTGGCGGCCGTCGGCTTGCTCTACCTGACGGTTCGTCGGCACTTCAGCGCCGGCGCCGGGCTCATCGCCGGAGCCTCGCTCGCCCTGACGCCGGTCGCCACGCTGATGTTCCGGTTCAACAACCCGGACGCGATGCTCGTCCTGCTGCTGGTGGCGGCCAGCTACGCGCTCACCCGCGCCGTCGAAGCTGCGCCGACCCGCGCCTCCACGAGGTGGCTGATGCTCGCGGCGCTGCTCGTCGGCACCGGCTTCATCACGAAGATGATGCAGGCGTTCCTCGTCGTACCGGCGTTCGCCCTGGCGTACCTGGTCGCCGCGGACACCCGGCTGCGGCGCCGCGTGGTGCAGCTCCTCGCGGCCGGCGCAGCCATGGTCGTCGCCTCCGGCTGGTGGGTGGCGATCGTCGAGCTCTGGCCGGCGTCCTCGCGGCCCTACATCGGCGGGTCGCAGGACAACAGCTTGCTCAACCTGATCTTCGGCTACAACGGCCTGGGCCGGATCACCGGCAGCGAGACCGGCAGCGTCGGCGGCGGTGGTGGCGGCGGCGCCGGCGGCCCGGGGGGCAACGGCACGAGCATGTGGGGCAGGACCGGTTTGCTGCGGATGTTCAGCAGCGAGTTCGGCGGCCAGGCGTCCTGGCTGATCCCGACGGCGCTGCTGCTGCTCGTCTCGACGTGGTGGCTGTTGCGGCGTACACCACGGACCGACGGCAGGCGGGCGCAACTGATCCTGTGGGGCGGCTCTCTGCTGGCGACCGGGCTGACCTTCAGCTACATGTCCGGGATCATCCACCCCTATTACACGGTGGCAATCGCGCCGGCGACCGGTGCGCTGGTCGGCATCGGTGCGGCGGCGATGTGGCAGCACCGCTTCGCGTGGTGGGCCCGGCTCGCCCTCGCCGCCGCGGTCGCGCTGAGCAGCTGGTGGGCCTGGGCGCTGCTCGATCGCACGCCCGGCTGGCACCCGTGGCTGCGGGTGGCGATCGCACTGATCGGTACGACGGCAGCGGCCGCGATCCTCGTCGTACCCATGCTGGGCGGCCGGCTCGGCCGCCGGATCGCGGCGGCGGTCGGCGCGGTGGCGCTGGTGGTCTCGCTGGCGGGCCCGGGGGCGTACTCGATCGCGACCGCGGCGACCCCGCACACGGGCTCCCTGCCCTCCGCCGGCCCGGCCGCAGTCGGCTTCGGCCCCGGCGGCGGGCCGGCGGCACGCGGCGGGCCGGGCCGCATCGGTGGCGGAACCGGCGGGTTTCCCGGTTTTGGCGGGCTGCCGGGCGGGCAGACCGCAGGAGGTTTCCCGAGCTTTGGCGGCTTTCCCGGTGGTTTCGGGCCGGGCGGTCAGTCGGCGACGGGCGGGCTTCCCGGAATCGGTGGTCAGCTCGGAGGCGGCGGATCGCTCGGCCGGGGCCCGGGGTCGGTGACCGGCGCGCCCGGTCAGGGAGGCGGCGGGTTGCTGAGCGCCCCGACGCCGTCCGCCGATCTCGTCGCCGCGCTGACGTCAGACGCGGCCGCCTACCGCTGGGTGGCGGCGACCGTCGGATCGCAGAACGCCGCCGGCTATCAGCTCGGCGCCGATGAGCCGGTGATGGCGATCGGCGGTTTCAACGGGACGGATCCGTCACCGACGCTGGCACAGTTCAAGGCCTGGGTCGCCGAGGGCGACATCCACTACTTCATCCCGGGTGGCACCGGCGTCGGGCCGGGCGCCGGAGCCGGCGGAAGTCAGGCCTCGGACGTCGCGGCGCAGATCACCTCGTGGGTGGAGTCGACGTACTCCGCAACCACGATCGGCACCACCACGGTCTACGACCTGACCTCGCCGGCCACCTGACGCCCCGAAGGAAACACAAACGTGACGCGATTCCGGTTTTCGGGGCTCTCGAGGCACCGAAACCGGGGCCCGCGTCACGTTTGTGTTTTCTTACGTACGCCGCGTCGGCCTGGGCTCAGCCGAGCGAGCGTCGGGTGAGGACGACGACCTGGTCGTCCTCACCCAAGGTCACCGGTTCGCCGGCCGCCGGGTTCACCACCACCGCGTCGGCCGCGTTGCGGTAGCCGATCGCGAGGTCACCGGCGGCAGCGACCGCGAGTACGACGCCGCCCCACGGGTGCTCATCGCTGCTCACGTACCGCCCGGCCGGCCGCATGGCGATCGTCGGACCGGTGGCACCGAACAGCTCGCCGAAGACGGCCGCCAGCTGCGGGTTCTCCGACAGCTGCGCCATGAGGAGACTCGCGAGGTCGTCGCTGACGACGAAGTCGTCGAGGCCCGCCGTCGCCGCAAGCGGCACGGTACGCGACTCCAGGACCTCGGCGACCACCCGCGGCCGATGCGCGGCAGCGGCGAGCTCCCGGTTCAGCGTGATGATGGTGAGCAGGGTGCGAGCGTCCGCTTCGGCGGGCGTGAGGTGGCCGCGATAACCGAGCACGAAGATCTGGTCGAAGTCCGCCACGCTGAGGTTGCCGACTCCCGGATCGGCGATCGCATGCAGGCGATGCTTCATGCCCGCCACCACGACCTCACTCGGGTCGACCACCGCTGGGTCGACGACGACGTCGAGGCGAGCACCACGAGGCAGCATCTCGTCGATCCCCGACACGATCCGGCCACCGAGGTCCGACCAGCCGATGACGAGGAGGCGTTGGGCACCGGACTCGCGGACGGCACGTCCCCGCCGGGCGGGTGCCGGTGTCACTTCGGGAACACCGGTGAAGCTGATCGCGCTGTCGTCCTCAGCGATCAGCAGAAGGCTGTCGTCGGCTGCCAGCTCGAGCGTCAGGTCAGGGCACAGACTCAACCTGCCGTCGCCGTGCTGGACGCCGATCACGGTGCACCCGGCGTAGGCCAGAAGCACCTCACCGAAGCGCCTGCTAACGACGTCGGTTGCGGGGTAGGTGTACATCTCGTCGCCGTCGAAGTCGAGCAGTTCGCGATACACCGCACCGAGCCCCGCCTGCCGGCAGGCCTGCGCCACGACCTTCGCGATGATGTCGGTGGCATGCACCGGGCGGACCCGTTCGCCGCAGGCGGCGACCAGCGCCGCCGCGGTGCTCTCCGACTCCAGTTCGACGACGATCGGTACGTCGTCATCGCCGCGTAGCGCGTGCGCGGCGAGTGCCGCCTTCACCGCGCTCGCGTCTCCGTCGGTGTCAGCGTCGGCCAGGACGATGACGGACCGCGCTGAAGTGATCGCGATCCGCTCCAGGTTGGCCGGATTGGCTGGGTCGCCGGTCCGGACGATCAAGCGGGTGTTGCGCAGGTCGCCCACGCGCGCGGCGATCTCGTCCTCGAGTTCGGCCTTCTCGCTCACCGACAGCACGACCACTGCCGGTCGCCGGCGGCTCTCGTTGGCGATGGCGAGCTCGGACAGGATCGTGAACAGCAGCGGTGACCGACCGAGGACGACCGTGTGTCCGCTCTCGATGACGGCGCCGCGTCCCCGCCGTAGCGCCTCGATGCGCTGCTCGAACCCGGTCGCGATGATGCCGATCAGCGCACTGGCGATGAAGATGCCCGACAGCGTGACGATCAGCGCGATGACGCGGACGGCCCAGTCGGTGTCGGAGGCGAACGTTCCGGAGTCGAGGACGCGCAGCAGGCTCTGCCAGAAGTCCTCGCCGAATCCGCGATGGGTGCCGCCGTACTCGAGATGAGCCAGCGAGATGATCGCCGCCGATACGACGACGAAGGCCATCGTCACTGCGAGCAGCAGCAGGATGACGCCCATCGGGCCGCGCGACAGCAACGCGTCGAACCGGTAACGCGCGACCTCTCGCGTGCTCGGTTCGGCCTTGCGGACGATCAGCGCACCATCTGCCGAGCGCGCGCCGGCCGGCTGCGCCGCGCTCGGTCGGCGACGTCGCCTCGTCGTCTCCCCCACCATGGAGCGGGACCCTACCGTCGGTCGTACGCTGCCGCCGTGACAGACGACCGACCGGCCCAGTGGTACGACGACTCACCGATCGCCGGCCTCGCCGGCGCGAGGGCTGAGCATCCCGAATACCGCACGATGACCTACGAGGTCACCGGGCGGATCGCGCGGATCACCTTCAACCGGCCCGACCAGGGCAACGCGATCACCTACGACACCCCGATCGAGCTCGCAGACGCGGTCGAGCGGGCCGATCTCGACCCGGCGGTCCACGTGATCGTGGTGTCCGGCCGCGGCAAGGGGTTCTGCGGCGGCTACGACCTCGCGGCCTTCGCTGAGCGGCTCGACGAGAGCGGGCGGGCGCCGTCGGCACGTCGGTCAGGCACCGTGCTGTCCTCCGGCGTACAGGTCGCCAACCACGACCCGAACGGCACCTGGGACCCGATGGTCGACTACGCGATGATGAGCCGCTTCAACCGCGGGTTCTCCTCGCTGCTGCATGCGAACAAGCCGACCGTCGCGAAGCTGCATGGCTTCTGCGTCGCCGGCGGGACCGACATCGCGCTCTACGCCGACCAGATCATCGCGGCGGACAACACCAAGATCGGGTACCCGCCGACCCGGGTGTGGGGAATCCCGGCGGCCGGGATGTGGGCGCACCGCATCGGCGACCAGCGAGCGAAGCGACTGCTGTTCACCGGTGACACGATCTCCGGCGCGGAGGCGTTGGAGTGGGGGCTCGCCATCGAGGCGCCGGCTCCCGCCGATCTCGACGAGCGCACCGAGATCCTGCTCGAGCGGATCGCCCGCATGCCGGTCAACCAGCTCATCATGGCCAAGCTCGCCCTCAACAGCGCGCTGCTGGCACAAGGGGTCGCGAACTCGACGATGGTCTCGACGGTGTTCGACGGGATCTCGAGGCACACCCGCGAGGGCTACGCGTTCCAGCAGCGAGCCGCCGAGGTCGGGTTCCGGCAGGCGGTCGCCGAGCGAGACGACCCGTACGGCGACCGAGGCCCCAGCACTTTCAAAGGCTGACCCCCTTGGCCCTGACCCCCCTGGCCCCTCCCCAGCAACGCTGCGTTGGTGGGGCGATCAGCCCGGCAACGGAGCGTTGCTGGGCGAAAAGCCAGGTAACGGAGCGTTGCTGGGGGAAGATCCAGGTAACGGAGCGTTGCTGTATCTCACCCATTGCCTGCCCGAGGCAGGCCGTCCCAGAAGGAGAGCGACGCGATGACGACCGTCGAAGAGATCGGCCCCAGCATTTATCGGCTGTCCACCTTCGTGCCGGAGATCGGCCCGACCGGATTCACCTTCAACCAGTTCTTGGTCGTCGACGAGGAGCCGCTGCTGTTCCACACCGGTCACCGATCGATGTTCCCCTCGGTCCAGGAGGCGATATCGAAGGTTCTCCCGGTCGAGCAGCTGCGCTGGATCACTTTCGGCCATGTCGAGTCCGACGAGTGCGGCGCGATGAACCAGTTCCTCGCAGCGGCGCCCAACGCACAGGTTGCTCACGGTGCGCTCGGCTGCATGGTGTCACTCGACGAGATGGCGGACCGGACGCCTCGGCCACTGGCGGACGGAGAGGTGCTCGAGACGGGGACGAAACGGTTCCGCCACATCGACACGCCACACGTCCCGCACAACTGGGAATCGCGGTTGCTCTTCGAGGAGACGACCGCCACGTTGTTCGTCGGCGACCTCTTCAGCCATCTCGGCAACGGGCCGGCACTGACTGAGAGCGACGTCGTTGAACCGGCCTCGCAAGCCGAGGACGTGTTTCGGGCGAGCAGTCTGAGCGCGGCCACGCCCGCCACCGTCGAAGGCCTGGCAGCCCTGAACCCATCGACTCTCGCGCTCATGCACGGTTCGTCGTACGCCGGCGACTGTGCCGCGGCACTGCACTCGCTCGCTGCGGACTATCGCCGCCGGATCAGCGAGTAGGCGTCGAGCTGACTCGAACGGACCGCGAAGAGGCGGCGTCCTGACGGATCGTGCGCCGCGCGTCTGGTGGGCACTTCCCTGACGCTCGTGTCAGGCTCTGGACATGACCGACGACCCTGGCTTGCTCCGGCGCCGCCCGACCCGACGGCGGGTCCTCGGTACGGCGGGCCTGCTGCCGCTGACGGCACTGGTCCCGAAGGTGCGCCCAGCACGAAGCGGAGCGGCAACCGGCCCGACGTACCGGTTCTTCACCGATCACGAGGCCGCGGTCGTCGACGCGGCCACAAGGCGCATCGCACCGGGCCCTGAAGACGACGTCCTCGAGATCGGCCACCCGGGCGCGCACGAGTGCGACGTGGTCGGCTACATCGACACGATGCTGTCGATGTTCGAGTTCTCGACCCCGAAGATCTTCGCGGGCGGGCCGTGGAGCAACCGGCACACCAAAGGGCCCGACTACATGCAGCGGTTCGTCAAACCGGACCGCGCGCAGGCCCAAGCGTGGCGGACGCGGATCAGGGCGCTGCAGCGGACCTACCGCGACGGCATCAAGGCCCTCGACGCGCACGCCTCCGGTGACTTCACCAAGGCCGCCCCCCTTCAGCAAGACCTGATCCTCGCCAAGCAGGCGGTCCTGCCGTTCACCAACGTCATGTTCGGCCACACCATCGAAGGCATGTACTCGGTGCCGGAGTACGGCGGCAACAAGGGCCTCGCGGGCTGGCGGGAGATCGACTACCCCGGCGACAGCCAACCCCGCGGCTACACCGCCAAGGAGATGGCGCAAGTCGACGTCGACGTCATCGACCCCACCGGCATCGTGTCCCAGCTGCTCGGCGACTTCGAGAACATCGTGAAGATCTACGCAAGCGGGCTCTGGCGTGCGTAAGGCGGTCATCGCCGGATCAGGGGCCGGCGCGAGCGTCACCGCGATGACCCTCGCGGAAGCGGGCTGGCACGTGGTGCTGCTCGAGAAGGGGCCCAACTACTTCACGGGGCTGGGCGAGAGCTGGCCGCCGAAGACCGTCTTCTCCAACGACAACCTGAAGCTCACGCGCAACTTCGAGCTGCCAGACCCCTCGGCGTACCCGCGCACCTTCCGGACCAGCGCGGCGCAGAAGAGCGGCTACTACGTCGGCCCGGTCAACGAGCTGCCGGTCGCGGTCGGCGGCGGCACGATCCACTACGGCGCGGCGATGCCCCGCTTCTGGGACATCGACTTCAAGCAGCTGTCATTGCTCGGCCCGCAGCCCGGCGCGGACGTCGCCGACTGGCCGTTCGAGTACTCCGACCTCTCGCACCTGTACGACGAGCTCGAGGAGCTGGTCGGGATCCAGGGCGACATGTCCGCGATGCCGCAGCACCCGGTGCTGGCCCACGCCCCACGCAGCAAGGGCTACCCGATGCCGCCGGGCCCGCCGCAACGAGCGTCCAAGCTGGTGGCCGACGGCGCGAAAGCGCTGGGCATGCATCCGTACCCGTTCCCGCACGCGATCAACTCGCGGCCGTACAACGGCCGTCCGGTCTGCAACAACTGCGGCTTCTGCGACGCCTACGGCTGTCCGACGTCCGCCCGCGGCAGCTCACTGGACCTGCTGCACCGAGCGCTGCTCACCGGCCGGGTCGAGCTGCGACCGGAGACGATGGTCCACCGGGTGGAGATGAAAGGCCGGCGCGCGACGGGTCTCGCCTGGATCGACCAGTCCGGACGCCGCGGGGTCGAGCGCGGCGACGTCGTGATCCTGGCTGCGTCCGGCATCGAGAGCGCCCGGCTGGCGCTGATGTCCCGGTTGCCCGATCCGCACGACCGCATCGGCAAGCGGCTGATGTTCCACTACTTCACCTCGGGGTTCGGGCTCTTCCTCGACGAACGGCTGCACGCCTACAAGAGCTGGGGTGCCGAAACGCACTGCCTCGAGGACTTCTCCGACCCGGACTTCGTCGGGGCCAAGGCGTTCGCGAAGCTGCAAGGGCTGCCCTACATCCGAGGCGGCCTGTGCGAGCTCGGCGGCAGCGAGGAGGTGCTCGCCGAGGCGCAGTTCTACCAGTACATCCTCGGTGCGATCTCACCCGAGCAGCCGTTCGGGCAGACGTTCAAAGAGCTGATGCGTACGTCGTTGCTGCGCGACCGGATCGCCGGCGTACAGATGCTCGGTCACGACCTGCCCTACCTGTCCAACAACGTCACCCTCGACCCGAAGGTGAAGGACCGGCACGGGTTCCCCGCGCCGCGGATCACCTACGCGCCGGGCAAGCACGAGACGGTCGCGCAGGAGTTCTACATCCCGTTCATCACTGCGGTCCTGAAGGCGGCGGGCGCAACGGTGTCCGCCGCCGTCCCGGCCAACACTCCGCTGATGGGCGCCACCGCCGCACTACCGCTCACGCGGCACGTGCTCGGCGGGATGCAGATGGGAACCGACCCGAAGACGTCCGTCGTCGACGAATGGGGGCGCGTGCACACGACCGACAACGTCTACGTGCACGACGGCGGCGTCTTCGCCACGTCGGGCGCCAACAACCCGACGTTGACGATCATGGCGGTTGTCCTGCGCATGGCCCGCCACCTCGCGGGCACGTCGTAGGCCGGCCGAAGGTCGATTACGGAGCAGCGCAAGTCTGCGCATATGCGCAGACGTTGAACGACTCGCCGTCAGAGGCGAGCGCCGACGGCGTCGCCTCGTTGATGCCGACGCCCGGTCCCATGTCGATCATGGTCGGGTTGCCCGCGGCGATCGGGTGGGTCCCGGTGGCGTCGGTGTACGTCGACGTCGGGCCGAAGTGGGTCGTACCGGTTGCGGCCGGGATGGTCTGCAGCAGCACGGTGGGCGCTTCGTAGATCCACTCGGCCGATGAGCCACTCGACGCATACGCGATCGTCTTGTCGAACGTCCAGCCCTCGGCGGGGTCCTTCAGCGACACGTCCCACTGACCGGCCGAGGCCTGCGTGATGGTGACGCTCACCACGTCCCCCGGCTTGACGGTGCAGGCGGTGTTGCCGCTGCAGTTGGTCAGCGGCGTCTCGGACGCAGGCAGGATCTCGTACCACGCGCCGTACTGACCACCGCTGATCAGACCGCCCAGCGCCGAGTTCTCGCTGACGCCCGCCTGGATCAGATCCGAACCGGTGTACCCGCCGATGCCGGCCCAGGTGGCCGAGAAGCCGGGCGGGACGAGGCCCGCCGACGGCACGGTGAACGTCGAGCTGACACCGGTGATCCCGCTGCCGGGCGTGACCGCATACCCGGACCAGTTGAGGCTGGTGGCGGTGCCGCCGTGGGTCGGCAGGACCTCGCGGGCGCTCGTCTTGAGCAGACGGCCTTGTACGACGCCCCCGCCCGCGCTCGCAAGGGGCGCTGCGGTCGCGGCGATGGCGGCGCAGACCCCGAGAGAGGAGATGACGGTGACGATTGAGCGTCGATGCATGCCGGCCCTATCCGTGAGATGCGGATGGGCAGGTCACGCGTGCCCCGCACACGCGCTGACTTGCCCGCTGCGAACATGATGTCGCGTCCGGACTGCCCTGAAAAGGCAGGATCGAAACCTCGCCTTCGCCGGTGTCAACTGCCGGGTGCCTGCTCTACCCAGTCGAAAACCCTATCGTGTCCGCCGTGAGCCGCGTCGCACTCGACGAGAGCACGCCGGCCATCGTCGGGGCGGCACAGGTCATCCAACGACCCGACCCGTCGGTCGACGTCGCTGATCTGCGTGGGCCGATCGAGCTGATGGTCGATGCTGCCCGGGCCGCGGCCGACGACGCCGGTGCAGCCGGTCTGCTCGCCAAGCTCGACTGGATCGGAGTGGTCGGCGGCTTCTGGTCCTACACCAATCCCGGTCAGGTGGTCGGCGCACAGCTCGGCTCGCCCGACGCTGCCACCTGCCTGACGTTCCTGAGCGGCACGTCGCCGCAGGAGCTTGTGTCACTCGCCGCCCAGCGCATCGCGGACGGGGAGCTCGACGTGGCCCTCGTTCTCGGCGGGGAGGCACGCTCCTCGCGCGAACGGCTGCAACGCGCCGGCGAAGAGCCGCGATGGTGCAGGGACCCGGGGACGGTCGCGCCCGAACGGATCGCGGACATCCCCGACGAGGTCGTCGTCGAGACTCTCGAGCTCGGTGGCCCGGTCACCTTCTACGCGCTGTTCGAGGACAGTCTGCGACGCGCACTCGGTGCGACGATGGACGACCATCGCGACCACATCGCAGCGCTGTGGTCACGCTTCAACGACGTGGCCGTCGGCAACCCGTACTCCTGGGACCGCCGGTCCTACGACGCCGAGACCATCCGCGAGCCCACGCCCGACAACCGGATGATCTCCTTCCCGTACACGAAGTGCATGGTCGCCAACAACCTCGTCGACATGGCGTCCGCGATCCTGCTGTGCAGCGTCGACGCGGCGCGGGCGGCCGGCATCTCCACCGACCGGCTGGTGTTCCCGCTCGTCGGTACGACGAGCCACGAGACCTGGACGGTCGCGCAACGACGCGTGCTGCACGGCGTACCCGGGCTCGCCGCAGCAGGTCGCACCGCATTACGGGAGTCAGGGCTCGACATCGGTGACATCGAGCACGTGGACCTCTACGCCTGCTTCCCGTCGATCGTGCAGATGTCAGCGGCCGAGCTCGGGCTCGACCTCGACCGACCGCTCACCGTGACCGGCGGACTCGGTTTTGCCGGCGCGCCGATCGCGAACTCCTCCGGTCACGCCATCGCCGCGATGGTCCCCCTGGTGCGGGAAGGCGGAAAAGCTCTCGTCCACGCAAACGGCGGCTGCGCCACCAAGCACGCGTTCGGCATCTACTCGACCGAGCCGCCGGCGAAGTACCGCTACATCGACTGCAACGACCAGGTCGAACACGATGCACGGCCGGTCGGTGCCGCGGCCGACCCGGTGGACGGACGTGACGAGGCGAGCACGGTCGTCTACGACCGCAGCGGCCCTACCCACACCGTCACGTCCGTCGTCACCCCCGACGGGCGACGGGTCTTCACCAAGACCCCTATCGGCTGACCCCCGACTGGCCGGCGGGCGGCGGACCGAAGCTGCCACCGAATCCACCGAACCCGCCGAAGCCGCCGGGCCCTCCGTAGCCGCGGCCGGGAGCCGCGCTCGACGAGGCGCTCGCCGTCGGCACGGCAGTGGGCGCACCGGTGGGAGGCGTCGGACGGGTCGGCTTGCCGTCGAGGACGAACTCCGCATCCACGGCGTCCTTGTCCTGCTCGCCGACCACCATGACGGTGTCGCCGGTCGCGACGCTGCTCGCGTCGGCCTTCGACCCGTTCTTCATGACCTTCGTGTCGTCGCCGACGGTGTAGGTCTGGGAGAACTTGTCCGCGCTGACCACCGTGATCGAGGTCGCGGTGACCGCGGAGACCGTGCCGGTCTGCGAGAGGTAGGTCTCGTACGAGCCGTCCTTCGTCTCGACCGTCGCGCTGCCGTGCAGCAGCTGCGGTCCGCCGAAGCCCCCGGGCACTCCGGGTCGCCCGCCACCGGGTCGCCCGCCACCCGGTCGCGGCGTACCCGCGGTGGGAGTGGCCGTCGGGGTCGGGGCGATCGGGTCCGCGTCGGCCGCACGCCGCTTCGACTGCGCGGCGCTCTTCGCGGTCTTCGCTGTCTTGGCGGTCTTTGCGTTGCTCGTGTGGTGCGTGGCGGCGTCTGCGGTGCCCGCTACCGCGCCGACCACGAGCAGCGAGCTCGCTGACCACGCCGCGACGCGCAGTCCAGTCGACAGTCCTGCCTTCATCTGGGGTCCTTCCATCGTCCGGGAGTGAGGCCTTCGGACAGCACAACGATCATCAGGGCCCGGACGTAACAATCCGGGCGGATTCTCAGCAACCTCACAGGCAGCGTCCAGCGACCGCGACGTCTCAGCGGTTACGGTTTCGCCGTTCACGGGCGTTATCCGGGAGTGAGGCCAGTGGCGCGCAGGGGGGCCGACCTGCCGGCTGAGGGCGAGGACCGCCTCAACCGGCTCGTCGGGCGCGCCAGGATCGGCGACATCGGCGCGCTGGACGAGCTGTTGCGCGAGGTACGCCGCGCAGTGCTGCGCTACGCCGGCGCGCAACGGCTGTCCCGTCACGACGCGGAGGACCTCGCCCAGGAGGTGTGCCTCGCGGTCGTGAAGGTCGTCCCGCAGTGGCGGGAGACCGGCCGGTCGATGTGGGGATTCGTCTTCACGGTCGCTCGCAACAAGACCACCGACGGCGTACGACGCCAGATGCGCCAGGGCGCGCTGGCCCGAACCGTCGAACTCGAAGCCGACACGAGCCGCGGCGCCCTCACCGTCGCCGACGCGAACCTCGGGCCCGAGGACCGCGCCGTCGCGAGCGACTCCGCCCGCCAGATGGCACAGCTGCTCCGGCAGCTACCCGCGACGCAGCGCGAAGTGCTGCTGCTTCGTACCGTCGTTGGGCTCTCGGGCAAGGAGACCGCCGAAGCGCTCGGGCTGTCACCCGGCAGCGTGCACGTCTTGCAACACCGCGCGGTGAGCAAGCTGCGAAGCCTCTACGTCGCGCACAGCGCAACCGACCAGGCCGACGCCCGGCCCCGCCGAGGCAAGGAGGTGCCGCGATGAGCAGGGGAGGCAACATCCGCCGAGACTGGACCCATCGCCGGCTCGGCCTCGGTGCGTCCAAGCCGCGTGAGGTCCAGCTCGCGAACACCGATGCCCTTCTCACCGCAGTGGGCAGCCGGGACAGCGCACGCTTCGACGGCGACCCGCTCGCCGACGCGCTGTTGGACTTCGCCTACGACGTGGACCTCGACTACGGCGTCGGCGAGCTCGACGCCGTACCCATCCCCGCCGAGCTGCTCCGGCTGACCCCCGCGGCGCCCAGTCCGCGGCGGGTGACCTGGCGCGTCCTGGCGCCGGCGATGGGGACCGCGCTCGCGGCGGTCATCGTCGCCGCGACGGTGCTGATCAGCCGAGGGCAGGTCGTCGTGTCACCTGCCGCTACCGCAACCGTGGAGTCACGCCAGCTGCTCCGGCACGCCGACCTGCTGATCGCCGATGCGAGCACGGCGTCCCCTCGCCAGCGCGACCGGTTGGTGTCGGAGGCGCGTGCCGATCTGACCCACGTCAGCCACCTGCTCCCGCTGACGCTCGCGCAGCAGCGACCCGAGATCCGTCACCAGCTGGACACCCTCGAGCAGCGGGTAGCCGCCTCGCCGGCCGGTCGCGCGGCCCGCCAGTCCGCGCCAGCCGCCGCGCCGCGTCCGAACCTCGGCGATCGCGGTGCCGGCGGCAACGGCGGCACGGGCGGCACAGGCGGTGGCGGGACCGGCAACGGCGGCACAGGCAACGGCGGCACCGTCATCCGGCAGCCCGTCCCCGGGACCGGGACCGGGACCGGGACCGGGACCGGGACCGTCGTCACGCCCGAACCGACGCACCCGTCGCCGGCGCCAACCGCGGGAGCGCAGCCCCCGCCGCGGCGTAGCGCCCCGGCGACTCCAGTCGGCCAGCAAAGCCAACCTGCCGCACCCCCGACCGGTGCACCTCCCACTGGCCAACCCGGCACCGGCCAACCCGGCACCGGCCAACCCCGCACCGGCCAACCCCGCACCGGCCAACCCCGCCAACAACCCACCCGCCAGCCGCCGGCCGAAGGTTCCGGCCCGGCCAGCAGCGACCACGACGCCCCACCCCCGAACCCCCACCCCAGTTCGAAGTAGCACACAACCCGGCGTACGAACCGGACACCCGGCGACGTACGCGACATTTTGCGGGCACTTGTGTGCTACTTCGTACGGGGCCGGGCCGGGCCGGGCGGGGCGGGTCAGACCGGCTCGACGCGGAACTGGCTGATCGCGGCGCGCAGCTCGGCGGCGAGGTTGTTGAGCTGGGCGGCGGCAGCGGCGGACTGCTTGGAGCCGATGGCGTACTGCCGCGAGACGTCCGAGACCTGGGTCATCGCGGCGACGACCTGGTCCGAGGCCGACCGTTGCTGCTGGGTCGCCACCGAGATCTCCTTGGCGGCCGTCGTCGTCTCGTCCACCATCGCCGAGATCCGTTCGAGGGCGTCGACGACGCCGCGCGCCAGCTCGGAGCCGGTACGTACCTCCTTGGAGCCCTCCTCGCTGGCGAGGATCGTGGCCGAGGTCTCCGACTGGATCTCCGCCACGATCGCCGAGATCTG
>DASZRO010000109.1 GCA_035550055.1 Mycobacteriales bacterium
GAGACATGAGCATCAGCATGTCGCGCCGGACGTCCAGACGCGACGAGATACTCAAAGGGGACGGCGATGACACCCCCGTCAGGCGCAGCGAGTCGGCTGTACTCGCGCTCGCGGGGCCGGGCGGTTGGAGTCGGCGGCGCCGTCCTTTCAGGCTTGTTGCTCTGGATCGGCGGAAGCGCACCGACCGCTCATGCACTCGGTTCGCCCGCGATTGAACACACCACGACGGTGACGGTGACCCGGCCCTCGGTTCGGCACGTCAACGTGCCGCTGGAGCCGATTCACATCACCCGGATCGCGTTGCCGAAGTCAATGCACGAGGCGAGCACTCCGATCTTCACTCGCGACGGCCAGCACCTATTGTTCTTCTCCGGTCAGCACCTGTGGCGGATCAGTACAGCCGGTCGTCACCTCGCCTGCCTGTCGTGCGGCGTGGCCCATCAGCCTGCCGTCACGCAGTCCGAACAGGAAGGCTTCGCGACGGAGCTTCCCGGCGGTAAGCGAGTGTTCTTCGGAGCGGCGAACAGCGTCGCGATCCTGCGCTGCCTGCCCAGCGTCGACAGTTGCCACAAGCGAAGGATCTTCCCGATCGACCTCTCCGGTGCACGCCCACCCGGCAACGTGATCCCACCGGGAGGCGCCGATGTGGTCCCGGCCCTCGACGAGGGCGGAGCGTCGTCACCCAAGATCTCTCCCGACGGTCACTGGATCGCGTTCTCCGACGTCACCACCGACGCAGTGGAGCTGATGACCATTGCACGGCTGAACCCCGGCAAATCTGAGTACACAACCAGCGATCCCCGCGTCCTGAACCCGGCCGGTCCAACCTCCCTCACCGACACCAACACGCAGGCTTGGTCGAACAGCTCCGCACTGTTCGAGTTCAAGACCTTCGGCGACGGCGGCAAGGACGCGTCGTACGCGCAGGTCGGTGGCACCGCCGGCTACAACCCGGACGTCTGGAAGGTCGACCTGCATACCGGCAAGCGCACGCGCCTCACCGCCAGCCCTGACTGGGATGAGGACGACGCCCCGTCACCGGACGGCCGTTCGATCCTCATCGAGTCCGACCGAACGATGCACCGAGTCGACATGCTCGGCAGCCTCATGCCCGTACGCGGCTTCATCGACGCTCCCGTCATCGGCGTCGAGGCGAGCTACCACGTCGCCGGACCCATCGACCGACAGTGCGACCTGCAACCCTGGCTGTTCCCGGCCTCTGGAGACCGCAACGCCACGTTGATGGGCCAACCGATCCAGCCCTACACCGGCGGCGACGTACACGCCGCGAACAACGTGTCGGGCTACCCGCAGTGGAGTCCGGACGGCACACGCATCGCGCTGAACACGGAGAGCTTCTCGACCAACCGGAGCGCGGACTACCTGCTCGTCGCGCACCTCATGGACCGCAAGCCGACGAAGCCCAAGCCGATCGTCAGCTCACGACCCGGGTCATGGGCACCCAGTAGCTACCACGGTGCGATCGGCGCAATCGACACCGTCGTGCTCCACGGCAGAGCATCAGGCACCGCCACCGTCAGCTACGACAACCCGGCAGGGGTCGTATCCGGTGCCGACACCGTCATCTACAACGACTACTCCGACAACGGCCGTGACGTGGTCAACGGGACAACCTCGTTGGTCAACCCGACCATCCTGACCGGACCGATCCACCTGAGCTCGCACCTCACCATGACCGGCGACAACACCGGATCCTCCGAGGTCGACCTGACCTACACCGGGATCGACACCGGCCAGGTCAAGGTGACCGGGACCGCGACCGACAGCTACGACGGCACCACCATCTCCGGTGTTCCGCAGGTGCCAGCACACTGCCCGAGCAGCCTTCCAAGAAAGCCGGTCACCAAGATCACGGCGCGACGGGTGACCCGCCACGGACATGAGTACGTGCTCGCCCGCGTGACCGGTCGAATCGCGGGTGACGGCACCAACGAAGCAACGACCGAGATCGCCCCCGTCGTCGACGCCACCATACGCATCGACAACGCGACCGCTCACACAAACCGCCACGGCGTCGCACTCATCCGCGTCCCCGCGAACCTGCAAGGACGTCACAAGGTGACGATGACCGCAGGAGACACCCTGCGCGCCGCCCAGACCTCGGTGACGATGTGAACATGCGACGCGCCGGCGCGGCAGCACATCGACATCGCCACGCTTCAGCCCAGGACGTCCGCATCGACCGCGCCGAATAGCGCCGGTCTCACCCAGCGGGCACTTCGACAATTCAAGCGCCGACAACGCTGCGGCGGCCGGATCGCAGGTCGTCCGACAATCGCGGGCAGTCGCAAGACGCGATCATTGGACTGGCAAGGAGGTCCCTGTGGACGAGGAATGGATGGCGGCCTCGCGCCCGGTCGCGGGCTCGTCTGTGAGCGGCGGTCAGGGCGAGTCCCTCATCGCCGAGGACCCGAACGGTCGACGGGTGTTCGTCAAGAGACTGAAATACAACGGGCGGCAGGCTGCCCGACGTCGATTCGTCCGTGAGGTCCGTTCCTACGAGACCCTCGAGCATGCGCAGTTGCCGAAGTTGATCGAGACCAACGTTGACCATTGGCGGGATCGCAAGCGGAAGCTGTATCTGATACTCGAGGCGATCGACGGGCCCACACTGGCCGAGCGGATCGCGAGCGAGGGACCCCTGCTGCACGCAGACGCCACAGCCCTCATCTCGACGATTCTCGCGACCTTGGAGTACTGCCATGAGAACACGTGGTGCACCGGGACATCAAGCCCGCCAACGTCATGCTTCGAGCCGGTAGTCCCGCCGACGCGGTGATCGTCGACTTCGGCCTGTCCTTCAATTCCAGTGATCCGGATCAATCGGACCTCACACGCATCAACGAAGAGGTCGGCAACCGGTTCTTGCGCCTTCCCGAGCACTCGACGGGTGGACGGAGCCCGATCGCGGACGTCTGCCAATCGGCAGGACTGCTCATCTACGCCCTGACTGGGCACGAGCCGCGGACGCTGATCGACGACGAGGGCCTCAAGCCTCACCAACGAGCGGCGATTCGAGGCATCCTGGCCCAAAGCCTGTCTGCCGGCCAATACCGAAGGCTGCAGTCAGTGTTCGACCGCGCCTTTGACGTCCGAGCAGCCACGCGCTACCCAACAGCCGGCATGCTGCGGAGTGCGATCATCCACGCGATGAGAGACGAGGACCCCGAACCGGGACTTGATGCGCTGCTAGCCCAGCTCGACGATCGCATCGCCGCCGAGGACCACCAGCAGGCGTCCGAGCACGCGACCTCGCTGAAGACGTTCGCGTCACAGATCGAGACGCTCGCGATGCGGTTCGCCGCAAGTCGCCAGCTGCAATGCGCGCGTGGCCGCGGGCCCGACGACTTTCTTGCACCGATCCCCTACGGCCACGTGAACATGGCGCTCACGCCACCGCATGCGACCGGGGCGAAGAGCCTGGTCAGCTTTCGACTGGAGCGGTCAGCCGACGAACTCGTGGTCAAGATCGACGAGGACGTCATCTGGCGAGGTATGAGTGTTAACGACCAGCTTGAACAAATCGTCGTCGAACGACTCGCTAGCCACTACCTCCACGGCAATCAGTAGTCGACGCTGAGCGCCAGGCGCGAAAGGTCACGCACCGGTCTGCCCCAGTGGGGCACTTAGACACACACCCGTTCCCTTGATGCCGCAGTAGCCGTTCGGATTACGTGCCAAATACTGCTGGTGGTAGTCGTTCATAGGTAGGTACACCAGCCGCGGCGAAAGAGCTCCGGGTGCGGTATCAAGATCACCCAAACGGCGTAGCGCACGAGCACGCCACCCGACGCGCGCGGCGGTGCTCTCATCAGCCCATCGGTCAAGGATTCCCGTCAGACCCGCGCGCTACGGTCCCTTGGCATGCGATCCAACCCGGCCATCTATGTCCTGGTCGGCAGCCGCCCTCGCGGTCCCTACAGCTATGTCTGGCGTGTTTGGGCCAGAGGTACATCGTTCTACCTGAAGGCGCGCTACAAACCACTCACTCACTGGAAAGTCAGTCTCCACGGTCCCGATCCCCGCCACCCTGGACTCGATGGCTTCAAGCTTGCGTGCGAGGCAGCGCCAGATGCTCTGCCAACAGACGCCGGACAGCTCGTTTCACCCGGCATGGAACGCACTTGGTTCATGGGAAAGGAGATGGCCCCTGGCGTCCGCCACGTCATGCGGATTCGAACCGACTTCACGCTCTTCCTACCCGGCGTACCGTCCGCACCGAATCCGGGCAAGATCCGCGAGGACGACCTAGGCGCCCTCATACCCCCACCTGCGCCGCTTTGCGCTGCCGATGTGGATTTCTACGTCTCAAACGGAGCGCCCTACTGGGCCGGAGGATCGAAGTCGAAGCGAGCGAACGCTCGCCTCGGACCAATCGCCAACGAGGCCGGCCAAGTATTGACAGCGGTATCGAGTCAGAGACTGATGGTTAAGTTCCCTTCGCCACCGAGCCTTGAGCAAGCACCGCGCCCGCAGGGTGCGGGCGACAGCGTGCGCGGATTTAGCGGGAGCTTCGACGAAGACCAAGTGCTCTGGATTCGAGAGATGCTCTTGTCACGCAAAGCGCTGGCGGGCGCCGGACAAGTCGACGAGATCTACACCGACGATCGGACAGCCTCATGACGACACCGAGACCGACGCCAGCGTGGCCTAGCGGCGTCCATCTGCTTCACGTCACTCTGTAGACCATGAGCGACTCATCAGGCCACAGTGCGGGTCAACGGAATGTTGACCTAATGACTCAGGTCGCAGTCAACGCCGGCGGCACGGTATTGGGCGGTGTGATCCTCTTCGTCCTCGGCGCGCTCGGCGGACTCGTCAAGGTTCACACAGCGGAGTGTCTTGTCATTGCGGGATGGGTCCTCGTACTGGCGACCGTCGCGGCCTGCCAGCTTCAACCTGAGAGTTCTCTCAAATGGTGGTCGAAGACGGCTCGACTCAATCGCGCCGGTCTAGTCCTGGCTATCGCCAGCGTCGTCTGTTTCGTCGTCGCTAGCCAGCTCGGAGCCTGACGCACTGAGAGCGCTTCCCTACTTAGGAAGGTGCGTGCCTGCGCCCTAGCGCAGAAGCAAGCCGTCGACCTCGATGTGGCGCTTCTTGCTACCGATCCCACAGACCGCGTGACGTACTGCGCGGTCTATCTCCTTGACACGAAGCAAGCCCGGACGACATCCAGGTCGCCGCGAACCATCACAGACGAGTCAGTCGCGTGTCTGTGGATTGCCAAGACCAGGCAACACCAATACGCCGTATGGATCACTCCTCGTACAGAGTTCGTTGATCTACTAGCCAAATGGAGCCAACAGAATCTGCCGGTATGTGGTGGCTACCTGAGACCCCGGAAGCCAAAGTTCCCGGAGTTCTCAAGATCGATGAGCGCGGGAGCGCAAATCTTGAGTTGATCGGATGCTTTAAGGACATGTTTGCTGCCCCCACATCCGCCGGCAAACCAACACCGTTGACAAGCTCCGCCTTGGCCAAGGCGGGCAACTACGGTCGCATCTGCGGACAGTCCGGAACCGATGCGTACACCCTCGACAGCTGCCACCGAGGTCGCTTGTCGAGCGCCCTCTTCAACGGAATCGCGAGCGAAGAAGTCCGCGTTGGGCGCGTGTACAAAGGACTCTGGCTCGATCGAGACGAAAGCGCTTCGTTCGATCAGGCGGATGTACGACTCCAGTGGTTGCCGTTTTGGCTCATGGAATCAGCCATCGACGAGAACTGGACGTGGGAGGGCGAAGGCTCCGCTCGTACCCACAAAATGCAGATCAACGTGAAGGGACTTGCGTCCCGATCCTGTCGCCCATGGAAGGGCTGGACTGTCAGCTTGAACCACAGTGCGGGTCTCCGTGGCGACAGCGTCACCGGACGCTCGGTCTCGCAGGAGTATTACTTCACCGCGCGCACCACGCAGCCGGAACAGGTTGAAAGGCTCCTCAACGTCCTGTCTGACGTTCAGACGTTGGTGGCCTTCGGCGTGAACAGAACTGTCGGAATAGAGCGCATGACCCTTCGACACCCCGACGTTCATCCGCCGGATCGACCGCAACGTCGATATCGGACGCCGATCGACTTCGTCGTGCCGTGGTCATACCGCGACACCGACACAGCGAAGCGACTCACCGACCACGACATGGCATTCACATTCCCCCAGATCGGCGGCATGGCCGGCGTTCGAAAGTTCCTTCACGCTGCGACGAAACACAGGAGCTCACTCACCCGTGTGATCGCCAGCAGCATGGCGAAGGACATGTTCGTGTCTGATCAGTTGCTCCACCGAGCAGCCTCGCTTGAAGCGTTCGATCGCGTACGCACGAACACACGCAAGAAGAAGATCGATTTCAAGGATCGGCTGAAGAGCTCAGTTGCCTATGTGGGATCGCCATTCACCACTCTGGTACGCGATACGGAGAAGTGGGCAACCCGGATCACGAAGGAGCGCAATGACGCTGCGCACACGTTAGGCCTAGGCAGCGACGCGGCTGATCAATACTTCCTGGCCCGGTCCCTGTATTGGCTGTATGTCTTGAGCATTCTCCGTGAGGCCAACACCCCAAAGGCCGCCTTCGTCCACATTGGAAGAAATCCGGAGTTCGAGTACGTCGCCGAACGCCTCACTGCAATGGGCTACTGACTGCGCAGGTGTGGTCACCGGAACCGGCTTCGAAGCAGCACGAGGAGTGATCTGTCTGGGAGATGACGCAATCGCACCAGTCGCGAACCCTTTGGCGACAGCGCTCGATACCTTTCACCTCGACCTTCTCGGCCACATGCGGGCACGTCATCGTGTTGCCGATGAGGGTTAGCCCGGTGGCATCTCCCCCAATATGGATGCCGCCACTACCGAAAACATTTCCGCACGACGGACACTTGAATGGGACTGCTGGCACGGGACGACCTGACCTAAGAGGCCGTGCCGATCGCGCAAGTCACGCCTGTGCCCTTGATTCCGCAATAGCCATTTGGATTACGTGCCAGATATTGCTGGCGAGAGCTCCGATCAAAGCAAATCCACACCTTACGAACTCCCCATATAAATAGTTGCCTGATTGGGTTCGTCTTCATGGGACGCGAATCGAGTCCGGAGATCATTGCCGACGACAAGGCAACGCCCGTTGGTCACGCAACTGGCACCGGCGGAACGAAGCGTTCATTCTCGTCCACCACAGATAGGAGAATCAATCGTCGAGCCGTGAGGACTCGTCGGCTCTCAGGTACTCTTCGACCGACACGCCACCCTCTTCGAGCTGTCCGACCATCTCGGCACGCAATGTCTCGTACGTAGTCGAGTTATAGTTAAACCTCCGGCCCGAGATTCGGTTTGGTCGGCCGAGTGTGCTGGCACGCTCACCGTGGTCCACGAGAAGTGCAACGCCCAGCGCCTTGGCACATTCGTCGAATGTTTCGTTTCGCAGAACGTCTGCCGGCCTGACATCCAACTCCAAGAAAGCCAGATCACGGGTCGGCTGTCGAGACTGCATCTTGCTAAAGAGATCGATCGTCAGCTTGTCGAGTCGGGCGGCGCGCTCGGTCGCCGCCTTTCGCGTCTCGCGAATGTTCAATCCGCGATGCAAGCCCTGATGCACGTAGACAGCGCCAGACCGGGGAAGGACAAGCTCGCTGTCTTCTGACTTGAACCGAGTCGAACCAGCGTCACCGATACGGACACCAATCACGGAGTACTCGAAGAGCCTTTCTAACAGGGCCTGGATTCCAAACTGTTTGACGAGTTGCGGCGCCTTACGCTCGATCACCTTTTGCAAGTCTCGCAGCGAGTCGTAGCGATGCCGTTCTTGGCGCAGGCATTCCACCAGGGGATCGAGCTCGGGGAAAACCTTCTGAAATTCCTGCTTCAGGTCCGCGACTTTCCACCTGCTGTAACGCGCTTCGGCCGACCGAACATCGTCTTTCGTTACGGAGGTGGCACTCGGGCCGGCCTCCTGGAGACACTCGTCAAGAAACTGAAGAACCTCACGAGGTCGAAGAAAGGTCCGCCGCACGATGTAGCCAAACGGGCTGATCGATCCCCGCATTTCGCCTGACTCAAAGAGTTCGTCGATGGTCAGACCCTGTGGTAGTCGTCTGTCGACCATTTCCTTTAGTAGCTCGATGTTCCAAACGATTGTTTGCTCTGTTCGCCTGTGCTTGTCCTTATCGTCAAAGCGCAGATCGTCGTAGATGTCGGACCGAAGGAATACCACGACGCGAATGCCTAAGCTCCGCGCATTTGGTGTATTCTGGTCGTTGATTTCCTTTGTCGCCTTTAGCAGTCCTATGAGAAGAGAGCGGCTCTCCTCCGTGCCATCCCACGAGTCATCGAGACGGTCGATTGCGACAATCAGGCCGCATTCCTCAACGAGCACTCCAAGGTTTTTGAAGAGCGCCTCTGTCGCGGCGGGTGCTAGTGCGACCTGTTTCGTTTCTTCTCTCGATAGACCGACGCCAAATCCAAAAGCAGAGAAATTGAAACTCGTCAGCCCTTTGACGATCGAAGCCGCGGTACTCAGCAGCGAGGGCTGAACGCGGCCGAAGTTGTCGGAAACAAACGTCCTTAAGATCTCAAGACTCTCTTGCGACTTCGGAAGCCAACTTCGGTCGAGGGCGAGCATTGCCCCCACCGCCTCGACCGCGAGAGTAAGTTTCCACGCATTCGTATGGGCCTGCTCGCTAAGCAAGCCTTGCTCCTTGTACTCCCGCAAAGCAGACCATGCGTACTGGTCTGGGCGGACCGCGAGCACCGCCTGATCGTCTGTTGCATGAGCCGCGGCCAACCGTGGAAGCTCACGGAAGAGCGCAGACTTTCCGCTGCCCTTTCGACCAAGGAAGAGTGTCCGTCGTCCCTGTAGCGCTGACTGGACATACGGCGTCTCAACAAAATACGCCTCCAACCTTGGATCGCTCTCGGCATCGATACCGCCCAGGTCAATATGGGCGGTGGTGAGGTTGAGTTCGACCAAGTTCACCAGTCCATCCTCGCCCTCATGATCAGCCGTGTCACGAGTCTCGTAGAGCATGTCTCACGCGTAGGAGCGACAAAGCGAGAAAGAGAACCACCGCGAGTGTTGGCCATTGCCGCAACGTCCTTGCAGAACTCACGAGCGGCTTCGACTTCGGGTGTAGGAAGGTCGCGGTTCCAGTCAAGACCATCGGATTCGGGCAGTACTCGGTCGACGGCACCATCGAGTCCTTCGAGACCAAGGTCCGCGTGTAGACGCGACCACATGATCGCCATCGGAAGTCCCTACTGCCGGCCGGTGACATCACGTCGCAACTTCCCGGTCTCGGAAGCGAGCGAACGACCCGTCCTCGCGCGGGCCAAGGCTGGCTCGCGACGTGCGCGCACAGGAGCCGAAGACCAGAACGTAGGACGCGGTCGCGGACTTCGTCCGTGACCAAGACTGAAGCGTCGAGTGTCAGCGCGCAGGGCCATCGTCGGGCATGCTCAAACTCGTGGATGGCATTGAGCAGGGACGCTCGGTCACCCTGTTCCATGGCACAACGAGATCGGCGGCCGCGCGCATCGTCCGTGAGGGGTGGGAGCAACGCCCGGCGCTGGTGATCATCGAGCAGGTAGCTGCCGAGTGGGACGTGGACGTGTCAACACTCGGAGAGAACATTCGTGACTACGCCGGGTTTGGGCTCTTCTCGGGACGAGGGGCGACGGTGTCGTTCGACACGGATCCCATCGCCACAGCGCACAGCTGGGCTCAGCGCAGTCCAGAGACGCGATGGGAGGCGCTGTGGGCAGTGTGGCGCCTACGGAACCCGCGGTTGGCAGAAACCTGGACCACCGAAGCGCAAGGGCGAGCCTGGGTACACCAGCAGATGAGCAATGACTTCGCTGCGATGATCACTTGGACAACGACCTACGGGGAGTTAGTTGCCTTGGGAGCTCGCCGAGGAGGGTTCGGGCGGTCTAGTGGCCTCGCGGCAGTCTGGGAGGGCGGAAGTATGGAGATCGAGGTCTCGGCACCATTCCGGCCGGAGCCCGGCGCCATTGAGACTGAACACGTCGACCGCATAGTGGACGCTCAACTTCTCTCTTATCTCCTCGGCGTTGACGTGCGCGACCTCGCCGACCTACGAGAGTCCGGCCAGCTGCCAGCGCCCGATTCGGAAGCCTTCGAACTCCGAGTCGGCGAGCGTCGGCCTTGGTGGTGGACTTCCTCGGTTGAGCCGCTGCTCCAGGAAGCATCAGGCGGTCGTGAGGTGCACTGACGCTGTTGAGGCACAGCGCCTGCTCACCGGGATGAGTGGATGTCGATGGTCGCAACCGTGTGTTCGAAGGTCTCGCAGCCGACGATGCCAGGACCATCTGATCAGCAGTCAGAACATGGTCTTTACAACCCGCTCCACGCCGCTCACTAGCTCCTCAACATCTTCGGCCGTGGGCTCGTGGTCTCCGCTGTGGGCGCAAAGATTCCGCATGTCTGCAGGGTGCTGAACCGTCGCCACTGTGGGACGTCGTAGACCTCAGAGTCTTTGAGCGCATCGTTCAAGACCGCGAGCGTCGCCTTCCGGCGCCCTAGAGATACTGCATGTTGCTGGACAACCATGCCAAGGTCTTGTTCGAGAACAACGCCCGCGATCGCGCCTGCGGCGCGAACGTGTTTGGCCTTGAGCACTCTCGCGCTCCGTCTATTTCCGCGTCAAAGACTCCTGCCTGCAACTCGCGAACAATGTCGGCGAGGAGCGAGTCGAGCCTTCGTTCAGCAGTCCTGAGGATTGCGACTTGCTGCTCGAACTTGCCCAGTGCACCGGCGCGGGTATCGAACACAGGCTCTTCTGAGGTAGCCGTGGGTCACGGTGACTTTGCTGATGTAGTCGGCGATGCCGTAGGTGATGACGTCGAGGTCATCGCTCGCGCGCCGGGTCGGCTAGTACAGCGTTAGAAACTCGTCGATCCGATCCGGCAAGAGTAACCGGACCGTGGGAAGCGCAGCCGAGTACCAGTCGTTGTACTCCCTGCCGAAGTTCGGCTTCTTCTTGTCCCGCAGAGGACCAACAGGGGTCTCGAGGGCGGCATCTACCTTGGGGTCCGCCTTCTTAGCCTTGCGAGTCGGCTTGCCCTCACCTTCGAGCCCTTGCCGCCGTGATATGTGCCGGATGCTGTGGAAGTACGCCTTTAACAGACTGGCGGGGGGCCTATCGCTTGCGCGATTGATCCTTCTGCGCTGCCACATTGTCCCTTGGCTTGGACGCAGGAACTACCGACGGCGGCTGCTTCAGAGACCGCAGATACTGGTCCCTCTTGTCCTTGCTTGTGAATCGGACCGCCATGGCAACCGCCTCCGTCTGAGGGACCCAGCCTACGCCTGTCCCCGTGTCCTTCCTGGCACCACGGGCCGTGGGACGAAGGTCGAGGCGACCCAGAACCACCTGCGCCCGAACCAACGCGGGACACCAACGGTGAATGTCACTTGCCAGCCGAGAACATCCCGGGAAGGTGGGTCGACGAAAAAGATGGCACTGCCAACGACAGTCTCGCCGGGCCCTACGAGATCGTCGCCTTCAAAAACGGATCGAGAAACGCCCACATCGGACGGCCCGGCACGGGTGTACTCGACGACCTCGATCGACGGCGCGTTCTCGATCTCGTGTTCAAGTCGCAGCGCAGTAGCTCCCTGCGACGCGATCGCCGGACGCACATGCAAAATGAGCCCGCCGTCAACGGCTGACGCAGTCGCCTCAACTGAGGTGACGCCACGGATGAGGTACCGCGCCGCAGCGATCGCGCCCCCCACGACGAGGACAGCAGAGACGACCGCCGCAATGGCACTGACTACGGAGGTCCAGTCCGGATGTACTGGCCCAGACTCGTGGTGGACCCATGCGACCGCCGACAGCACGCACGTATCTAATCGCCAACAGGCAAGGTCCGCATCGAGACGCGCCCACGCCAGCGCATGGCTGAGTCGCTCCCGGGACGGTTGGCAACGGTCGGCTTATCTCGTGACGACTGATCTCCGCGCAACCGAAAGCCAGTGGGCGGGCGGGACGCTTCCCGCCCGCCCACACCAGCGAACTACTTGCCGGACTTGTGCTTCGTGACGTCCGGCTTGCCGTATGTCATCCCCGGCTTGGGCGTGGGCGGCAGCGGCCGTCCACCTACCGCGGTGACCTCTGTTCCCGTCTTGCCGCCCTTCGGCCCAACGACGGGATACTGACCCGAGACAGGAGCGCTGTCCCCGGGTCGCAGGTTGCCCTTAGGCATGGCCTGCTCCTTATCTGTCCGGACTTAGCGCGTCGGATTTGCAACGGTCACCGAACATCCGTACGGTGCCGTCTGCTGATGCAAATCGACCCGGCACGCTAAGTCGCATTCGGGCCTCGCGGTCGCGGGACCCGACGAGTAACGACTCGCACTCTCTAGGGTCCCGCCGCCGGACCTACCGTGACGTGGCGACACGCCGTGATCATCGAACACGTGTTCGGTCGCTCTCGACTGTCGTGCTAGCACGTCATCCCCTACGCGTCAGCCCTTGCCAGGGTGGCGATGACCTGTCATACGACGGCCGACCGACGTCCTTTTCGGCCCTACGTCGTCAGCGCCGCCACGAAGCTGTCGCAGCTCAGCCGATCGTGCAGGAGACCCCGGTCCCCTTGATCCCGCAGTAGCCGTTCGGACTACGTGCCAGATACTGCTGGTGGTAGTCCTCGGCGTAGTAGAACTCCCCCGCCGGCGCGATCTCGGCGGTGATGTCGCCGTACCCGGCACCGTTGAACGCCGGCTGGTAGACCTCGCGCGAGTCAGCCGCGGCCTTCAGCTGAGGGTCAGTGGTCGTGTAGATCGTCGAGCGGTACTGCGTGCCGACGTCGTTGCCCTGGCGCATCCCCTGCGTCGGGTCGTGTGACTCCCAGAACACCTTCAGCAGCGCGTCGTAGGCGATGCGCTCCGGGTCGTAGACGACCTTGACGACCTCGGCGTGCCCGGTACGCGCCGAGCAGACCTCCTCGTAGGTCGGGTTCGGCGTGTACCCGCCCTGGTAGCCCACCGCGGTCGAGACCACGCCGTCGATCTGCCAGAACAGCCGCTCCGCCCCCCAGAAGCAACCCATGCCGAAGTACGCGACCTCGACGGTGCCGGGGTAGGGCGGCTCGAGCGGCGTACCCAGCACGAAGTGGCGGTTGGTGATGGCGAACGGTCGAACGTCACGCCCGGGCAGCGCCTCGGTCGCGTCGACCATCTTGGTCTTGTGGCTCGTGAACAGCACGGGTCTCATCCTCTCCGGAGCCGGACACACAGCACAACGCCCGACATGACTCGAGCGTTCCCGGCGCGGGACACTGGAGGCATGGCCCTGTTCCAGGACGGCGACGGCTGGACCCTGTGCCAGGCGGGTCACCAGCACTGGGGCCGCCACGGCGCCGCCGGCCTGCTGCTGCGGACGGTCGACTCGACCGGCGCCGACCATGTGCTGCTCCAGCGCCGGGCCTGGTGGACCCATCACGGCGGGACCTGGGGCGTGCCGGGTGGCGCGAAGGCGTCCTGGGAGACGCCCGAGCAGGCGGCGCTTCGCGAGCTCGGCGAAGAGGTCGAGATGGCGATCGACGGTGTGACGGTCGAACGGATCCATCACGACGACCACGGCGGCTGGTCCTACTGGACGGTGATAGCGACGGTCGCGAGCCCCACAAAAGCCCGCCCCCGCAGCCGCGAGACCGCCGAGATCCGCTGGGTCGCAAGCGACGCAGTCGCCGCGCTCGAGCTGCATCCCGGCTTTGCGGCGACCTGGCCGATCCTCGCCGAGCGCTAGTCGAGCGAGCAGACGCTGTTCCAGCCGCCGTCGAAGTACGGCGGTCCGACCGGCTTGCGGGCGTCGGTGAAGCTCTGCTTCGGCTCGGTCACCTTGCCGCCGAGGTGGAAGAACGCACCCTTCTGGTCTTGCGCGGCACACGCCCGACGCGGGCCTTCATGCGGGTCCTGGTTGGTCGTCGTGTCCGGCTGCGGTACGTCGGACGGCGGCGGCGGGTCGGTCGTGAACTGGCCGGTCGCGCCGTCGGGGCCGCCGTCGAACAGCGCGATCGCCGAGCCGTCGTACGGATAGCTCCTGATCGGCTTCAAGTCCCAGAAGACCGACGACGCCTTCCAGCAGTAGTTGCCGTCCGTCGGGTCGTTCGCCTTGTCGTGCTTCGGCTCGCTGCTGCACAACCGGCTGGCGAGAAGGGCATCGCCGCTGCCGATCCGGTTCGACGTAGCGGGCATCCCGACGGCGCGGGCGCCGATGGTGCGCGCCTCGTCGAACGCGGTGATGTTGGCGACCTGATGGTCGCCCCACGCGACCTGGAGCAGGACGTGATGATCCGGCGTCGCGATCGGACAGGTCGCACCGACCTTGCTCACTGCCACGACCCCCTCGCCCGTGCAGTCGCGCAGCAGGCCGCCCTCTGACGAGGCGGTCATGTGGGTCGCGTACCCGTCGGGGTCGTCGCGGTCCCACAAGGTCGACAGCACGTCGAGGATCAGCTGCCGCTGCGCCTGGTCCGGGTAGGCGGTGTCGAGGATGTTGGAGTAGCCGATGTCGCCGTAGACCGCCGTCGGGTCGAAGCCGGCCGGGTTGGCGAGCAGCTTCTTGACCTCGCCGCCGGCGAACTGCAGCAGGTCGGTCGGCGCGATGTAGTCGACCGAGCGCGGCAGCAGCAGCGGGTAGTCCATGCCGGGCACGCCGAGGGCGCATCGGCGTACGTCGATCGAGATCGCGCAGACCGTGCCGCCGTAGATCCCACCCTGGCTGTTCCCGTCGTAGTAGACGCCGTCCTTCGTGTTGATGAAGGACTTGCCGTTGCGCTGGAAGGCCGGGCTGGCCGAGAAGCCTTTCGGGCTGATCTCCAGCCGAGCGAGATAGAGGAAGTTGAGCTCGCCCTGCTCGGTGCGGTCGGCCAGCAGCGGGAACAACGACAGGTTCGTCAACGCCAACAACGCGTTGGGTACGTCGGCATCGGCGAACCCGAACCAGTTGACCGCGCAGTACAGCATCCCCTCGCGGTCGGCCATCTCCGTCTGCGGCGAGGAGTTCACCTCGTCCTCGCTGCCGAACAGCCCGTGTCCGTACTCGACCGGCCGGTACATCCGGCCCGAGTGGAAGCCGTGGCGCCCGACGTTGCAGGTGAACGCCGCGTTGTAGGTCTGGCCGAGGACCTGGGTCGGGTCGGAGTCCGGGTCCAGCGGGTTCTGGTATTCGAACACGCCTGGCGTCGGGCAGTCGTCGAACGGGCTCTCCGGAATGTTGGAGCACTTGATCGGGGTCGAGCAGGTGGGCGCGATGTAGCACGGCACCTGGAAGCTGCCTTTGATCTGGCGGATGACGTTCGGGTTCTCTTTCGCGGTGTACGTCGTGACCTTCGAGATCTTGAACGACGGCGCTCGCCCGACGTCCTTGCCGGCGTCGATCTGCGCCTTCGTCTCACCGAGCTGCTCGAACGCGTCGTCACGGATCGCCAGCAGCCGGCCGGTCACGCTCTGCGAGGAGGCCGTGGTGAAGTCCCACGCCAGGTAAAGGTCCTTCGGGTCGACCGAGACCTTCCAACCGGCTTCCGCCAGGTCCGCGAACACCCCGTCCATGTGGGCGACGCGCGGATCGCTCGACGTGGAGTGATGCAGGTAGTCCTGCACGTACGCCGAGAAGCCCGCGGACTGCGCTGCGTCCTGGCCCTTGTTGGTGACCAGGTGACGCAGGCCGATGACGTAGCGATGCCCGTCGATCAGGTTCTCCGCCGGGTGGATCATCAGGTCCTGCTGGATGGGCGCGGTCGCGCCCGCCTTGATCAGCCCGGCCTCGGATGTGTAGTGGTCGATCTCGACCCATACCGGCCACCGTTTGCCCGTCGTCGCGTCGATCAGCACGACCCCGAGGTTCGGCTCACCGTTGGCGGCGAGGTTGACGTCCGTCGGCAGCCGAGACTTGGCGAGGTCGGCGTTGTGTGTCATACCGGGTACGACGGTGAGGATCTCCGAGCCGGCGCTGAAGCCGTCGCTGGCGTTCCATGCCGTCGGGTCGATGGGCAGGCCGGCGATGTTCTTCGGCATCGCGAGCTCGTTGAGGTCGAGCCGGCGCCCGGTCGCGCTCGTCGGGTCGGCCTTGGTGAACCAGTCGTTCGGGTACGGCAGCAGGCACTGCGCCGGGTCGATCGGATCGCAGCCCTGTGGGTTGGTCAGCGCGGTCGTGCCTCCCTCACCGGACCAGCCACCCCACGCGTCCGCGTCGTGATTAGTCCAGTGCCTGGTGGTCGACTTCGCTGCGCTCGCCTGGGCGGTCCAGGCGACCGCGGGCAGCATCAGGACAGCGAGCAGCAGCGAGAGGGTCCGGCGCATGCGGGTGGACTTCGTCGCGGGCGGACGGGACTCCTGCCCTATAGATACAGACCGGGTGCGCTCTCGCCGTCATCGAGACGTTCCGCGGCAACCGCATGGACGTCACGCTCGCGCAGCAGCACGTACGCCGCGCCGTGCAGCTCGACTTCGGAGCGGTCCTCCGGGTCGAACAGCACCCGGTCGCCGACCTCCATCGTGCGGACGGTACGTCCGATCGCGACCACTTCGGCCCACGCCAGCCGGTGGCCCATCTTGGCGGTAGCCGGGATGACGATGCCGCCGTTGGAGCGGCGCTCGCCAGCGTCTGGGTCGATGCTCACGAGGACGCGGTCGTGCAACATCTTGATCGGCAGCTTGTCCGGCACGGTCACGACGCTACTTCCTAGCGAGCGGTCAGCTTCGCCAACCGCTCGGCGTCTGCGCGCTGCTTCGCCTCGGCCTTCTCGAGCAGCACGCCTACCTCGGCCTGTGGCCAGACCACCACGCCGTCCGCGTCGGCCACCACGATGTCGCCGTCGGACACCCTCACCCCGCCGATCTCGACGCTGCCGCCGACGGAGCCGGGCCCGTTCTTCGACGACTTCGTCGGTGTGCTCTTTCGTGCCCACACCGCGAGACCGAGCTCGGCGACCGCCCGCGAGTCCCGAATCGGCGCGTCCGTGACGACCGCGGTCACACCGGCCGCCAGCAGCTCACGAGCCACCAGGTCGCCGAGTACGGCGGTGCGTGACTCGTGGCCGCCCGCGACGACCAGCACCATGCCCGGCCCAGCGACAGCGGCCGGCACGTCCGCCATGGCGACGTTGTCGTCGCGCGACACCTTGACGACCAAGGCCGGACCGACCACGGTCCGCTCCGGAGAGAACGCGATGAGGTCGGTGTCGATCACGCCGCGGCCCTCGGTCGCGTCCGACGCCACGGTGCTCGCCAGCCAGTCAGGAAGCTCCTTCACGCACCTATCCTGCACGTTGTGCTCGGAGCGTGCAGCGCGTGCGGCGACTGCTGCGATCCGGTCTGGTATCCACTCGGGCCGGCCGACATCCGACAGTCGGCGAACACGACCGGTTCGCTCGACCTCAGCTTCGCCGCCGCGCACTGGTCTGCGACCGGCGACCGGAGCGAGGAGATGTACGCCTACCGGTGCGATCGGTTCGACGCGGTCACGCGGTTGTGCACCGCGCACGACTCCCGGCCGCCGATCTGCCGTGCCTACCCGATCGCGGTCAACCTGCTTCCGGCACGCTGCACCGTCCGCTGACCGCTCAGCCGTAGCGGCGTACCCATTCGAACATCGCAATCCCCGACGCCACTCCTGCGTTGATGGAGCGGGTCGACCCTTCCTGCGGGATGTGCAGCACCGTGCCGCAGGCCTCCCGGGCCGCCGGCGAGAGCCCGGGACCTTCCTGCCCGAAGACCATCACGCAACGCTTCGGCAGGTCGGCGTCGACGATGCTGACCGACCCGGGCAGCAGATCCACGCCGATGAGCGGCAGACCCTCGCCCGCCGCCCACCCGGCGAGGTCGTGGAACTGCGCGTGGTGGCGGACTTCGACGTACCGGTCGGTCACCATCGCGCCGCGCCGGTTCCAGCGCCGGTTGCCGACGACGTGGACGGCGGCGGCACAGAAGGCGTTGGCGTTGCGAACGACCGTGCCGATGTTGAAGTCGTGCTGCCAGTTCTCGATCGCCACATGGAAGCCGCGTCGCCGCTCGGCGAGGTCCGCCATGATCGCGTCGCTGCGCCAGTAGCGGTAGCGGTCGACGACGTTGCGCCGGTCCCCGTGCTCGAGCAGCTCCGGGTCGAGCCGGGCGTCCTGCGGCCAGGGCCGCGGGTGCGGCCCGACACCCACCTGCTCAGTCTCCCCGTCAGGTCCCACGACGCCATACGGTAGGGCGCTATGGCCTCCCCCAGACTGGCCCGGACCCTGATCGCAGCAGCGCTGGTCACCTCGACGGCGCTCACGCTCACCTCCGCGGCGGCCGCTCCACCCACACCCGCCCCTGGGTCGCCGTCTGCTTCACCGACGGCCTCGCCCACCCCGACCGCGAGCCCGTCCGCCACGACGTCGCCCGCGGCGCTCGCTCGGCTCGCCTCGCGCGTCCGCGCGGCGATGCGCGGCGCCACCGCCGCCCACGTCGACTACCAGATCCAGGTGCAAGGGGTCGGCACGATCATGCAGAACGCGTCGACGGTGAGCGCTCCGGCGAGCAACGAGAAGCTGCTGACGTCGCTGACCCTGCTCAACCTCGTCGGGCCCAGCTTCCGGTACGACACGACGGTCTCCGGCACCTCCGACCTCGGCAGCGACGGCACGCTCGACGGTGACCTGGTGCTGACCGGCTCCGGCGACCCGACCCTCACCCGACGAGACCTCGCCGCGATGGCCCACTCACTGGCGAACGCCGGCCTCGCCCACGTCACCGGACGGCTCGTCGTGGACGACACCCGGTACTCCCACACCACACTTGCGCCCGGCTGGAAGCGGGACTTCGTGCCCGAAGAGTCCGGCACCGTCGACGCGTTCACCGTCAACAACAACGACTGGCGCTCCGGGACCGCCTTCGACGCCGACCCGACGCGCGACAACGCGGGGTTGTGGCGTACCGCGCTTCACAACGCGGGAATCACCGTCGCCGGGCCGACGGTCGTCGGCGCCTCACCGGCCACCCTCGTCCCGCTGTGGTCGCACCACTCGCGCCCGCTGTCGGCCATCGTCGAGATGACGCTGAACGAGTCGATCAACTTCTACGCCGAGATGATGCTGCGAGAGGCGGGCTATCAGCGCTCCGGTCACGGCAGCCTGACGACCGGGACCGCCGCGGTGCGCGCCCAGGCGGCCGCCCTTCACATCCCGATCGGGGTCGTGCGGGACGGGTCCGGGTTGTCCTACGCCGACCGGCAGTCCCCCGCGACCTTCACCGCGCTGCTGGACGAGCTGCCGACACAGCCGAAGGCCTACCAGACGATCTACGACGGACTGCCCCGGTCCTGCACGCCGCCGGGCACCCTGGAGTACCGGCTGTGCGGCTTCAAAGGTTTGGTGCGCGCCAAGACCGGCACCCTCGACCGGATCAGCAGCCTGTCCGGCTACACCATCACCAACAACGACCGCGGCGTGGTGTTCTCGTTCCTGCTCAGCGGCATCGGCAACGTGAGCGCCGCGAACGACCGGATCGACGCCACGATCCGAGCGGTGATCAACAGCAACGCCTAGGCTTCGGCGTCGTTCCCCGCTCGATCGGAGTTGCCGTGCCCACCCGCCGCGCCACCACGCCTCCCCCGCTCACCGACGACGACGTGGACTCGTTGCGCGCCAAGGTCGCCAACGGCGAGAAGCCACGAGTGGTGGTGCGTGCCGCCTCCGCGTCCGTCGCCGCGGGCACGCGCGGCAACGTGATTCGGATGGGGGATCCCAAGGAGAGCGAGTACATCGTCGTGCGGCTCGGCAAGGACGAGGTGCCGTTCGCCCCTGCCGAGCTCGGCATGCCGGGACGGACGGCACCCCAACCCGAAGCCCGTACCGCTGCGCGGCCGGCGACTGCGCGGCCGGCGACGGATCGGCCGGCATCTACCCCACCGGCGGCCGCCCGCCCCGCCGCTGCCAGACCAGCCGCGACCCGCCGCGGCGCAGCGCGTACCGCCACGAAGCGGGTCCCGCCGCTGTCGGTGACGTTGCGCTTCTCGGGCGGAGCCTGGACCGTGGAGGCGCAACGCGGCGCACGGCGGCTGGCCCGACCGACCGCGTTGCGGCCTGGCGCGGTGACCGCGCTGGCCGACCACCTCGACGACGACTCACTCCGCGACGCCCTCGTCGAAGCCGTCGAGTCCTGCCGTTCGGTCGTCGAGGCACAGCGCGCCGAGCTGCGCGCAAAGCTCGAAGCCGCCGAGGCGGCGCTTCGCGACTACGACGCGAAGCCTCGTCGCCGGTGACGTTCGGCCCGTACGACGAACCGCCGGCTGATCCGGCGGGTGACGTCGTGCTGGCGCTGGTGCCACTTGCCGACGCGCTTCCGATCGCCTGGGACCGCTATTTGCGCAACCGGCTCCGCCACCCGTACCCGAAGTGGCTCGAAGCGGTGTTCGCCGACCCGCCCGAGCCGTGGCCGACGGTCCGCTCGTTCTGGCAGCACCACCACTACGACGCCCTCGCCGAACGATGGCGAGCCGCCGTCGGCGAACGCCTCGTGGTCAGCGTGGTCAGCGTGGCCGCGGCACCGGCGACAACTCGCCCGCCGCTGCCGGCCGCGGCGGCCGAGGTGGTGCGGCGCGTCAACGCCGCGTTCCACCACCGTGACTGGCCGGTGGACCGCTACGACCAAGTGGTACGACGCGGGCTGCTGCCGGCGCTGGCCGCACCCGCCGCGACCGCGACCGCGACGACCACGCCGGCCTGGGCGATCGAGCACGCCAACGAGATCGCCGCCGCCGACGCCGCGCGCATCGCGTCGTCGGGGATCCGGGTCGCCGGTGACCTCGCCGCACTCAGCGGCGTACCCGTGCCGGCCGGCACCGCGCACGACGGCCCGCCCGAGGCGCCGCACGCGTTGCCCGTCGACGCAGCGGCCGAGGCCGTCGTCGCGACGGTGACAGCGGTCGCGGCTACTTGGCCGCGCTAGGCGCACGGTTCGCCGGGCGCACCGGCGGCGTCGGCTCGTGAGGCCAGCGACGCGGGCCGGACCACAGCGCGGGCACCGCGTCGGTCTTGCAGGCGAGCTCGTAGGCGAGCCGCTCGTAGTTGACCCGCCAGCCGCGGAACTGCGGCCACGCCTGCTCGGCGGTGCGTTCGGTCTCGAAGCCGACCTCACGCAGCCGCTGTACTCCGGCGGCGAACTCCTCGAACGTCAGCTGGATCGACGCGTCCGGGTCCGGGTCGTCGTCGACGGCCAACCCGACCGCGCGTCCCATCTGCCTGAGGGCGGTGAAGCCCATCCGCAGACACAACCTCGGCTCGATCCGCTCCCGGCTCGGCGCCAGCGACAGCAACAGCGCCGCGGAGTCCATCACCGCGAGCAGACCGACGAGCCACGAGGACAGTGGCTGCGGCGAGCGGAACCGCATGAGCACCGGGTAGTTCGAGTGGCTCTCCGCGACGTCGGCCGCCCACCGTTCCCACCCGGCGTAGAACGCCGGCAGGTCGTCGCCGTCGCGGCCGATGCCGTACCTCGTCCGGGCCAGCAACTCCGGACCCCACGGCGGCGTCCCCGCACGCGAGCCGAGCAACGTCACCTCGGTCTCGCGGCGGTTGAACGCGCCGTAGAGCGTCGGCAGGTAGCCGATCTGGGCTGCGACCACGAACAGCCCGGAGGCGGCGGCGAGCACGTCCACCGCAACCGCGCCGTTGTCGTCCGGCGCGACGAAGCCGAGCGTGAACATCGATGACGCGATCTCGCGCAGCGCCTGGCCGAAGTCCTCGGTGAACGGCCAGACCAGCAGCGCATAGCCGACCAGGAAGCCGAGCAGCCAGACCGCGAGCAACGAGACCAGGTACACCGCCGCCTGCGCGGCGAGGATCGTGTCACGGTCCTCATAGCTGGACACCCGGCCAGCCGCGACCCGGAACACCCAGTCGACGCCCCGATCGACCGTGCGCCCGATCGGGCCGAGGCTCGCCCGCGGGATCACCAGCGTGCGCAGGACGCTGATGCCCGTGAACACCACCAAGAAGGCGCCGACGACCGCGACGACGTCCCTGAGCGCCTGCACGGTGTCAGCCCCCTGAGGTCAGCCCCCGAGTACGCCGAGCAGCGCGCCGAGCTCGTCCTGGATCGACGTCGGGACGATGTAGCCGTCCTGCTTCTCGATCTGGTCGAGGTTGTCCAGCACGTCCTCGGCGGTCGGGGTGTGTCCCTTGCCGCCGTACCAGCCCTGCGCCAGGCCGATGAAGACTCGCGCGTAGCGGCCACCGGCCGCCGAGAACGTCTCGTGGGTGAGCTCGCACGCCTCCGAGGCCAGGAAGGTCACGAGCGGGGTCACCGTCTCGGCCTGCAAAGCGGAGGCGGCGTCGCCGAGCAGCTCCATCGTCATCCGCGTGGCGGCGACGGGGCACACGACGTTGGACTTGATGCCGGCTTTCGCGCCCTCGATCGCCAGGACGTTCGACAGCCCCACGAGACCCATCTTCGCCGCGGCGTAGTTGGCCTGGCCGAAGTTCCCGAACACCCCGGCGTTGGACGAGGTGAAGACGAACCGGCCGTAGCCGTTCTCCTTCATCACCTTGAACGCCGGCTGCGACACGTAGAACGCGCCCTTCAGGTGCACGTCGAGGACCGCGTCGAGGTCGGCCCACTCCAGTTTCGCGAAGGACTTGTCACGCAGGATGCCGGCGTTGTTGATCACGACGTCGACCTTGCCGAACGCGTCCACGGCGGTCTTGACGATGTTCTCGCCGCCCTCGGGCGTCGACACGGAGTCATAGCTCGGGACGGCTTCGCCACCGGCGGCCTTGATCTCGTCGACGACCTTCTGTGCCGCGGTGTCGTCGCCACCCGTGCCGTCGACCGACCCGCCGAGGTCGTTGACCACGACCTTCGCGCCACGCCGGGCCATCTCGAGGGCGTAGGTCCGCCCGAGTCCGCCACCGGCGCCGGTGACAACCGCTACTCGTCCGTCAAAAGTGATCTCAGCCATTCGCACACCCTATAGAGGGTGGTGTTGACTCGGACACGTGCCGTCCAGCCGGAACATTCGCGCGCTCGGACTAGCCGGCTCGCTCGGCGGGATCACGACCACCGCCGGCACCGGCGCGGTGCTGATCGCTGCCAGCCGTCCCTGGTACGACAGTCTCGACAAGCCTCGCTGGGCGAGTCCCACGATCGCGTTCGCGCCCGCCTGGTCGGTCGTCGCGGCGAGCCAGGCGGTCGGCGCGTGGCTCGCGTGGCGCGCCGACGACGACCGCGACGCCCTCGACGTACCGGCGGTCTCCTCCTACGCCGTCCAGCTCTGGCTGAGCCTGGCGTGGCTGCTGCTGTTCTTCGGCTTCCGCAGGCCCGGCGTCGCGCTGCTCGAGGTGGCCGTGCTCTGGGTCGCGCTGGCTTTGACGGTCGCCGAGTTCGGGCGGCGTCACCGGATCGCGGCCGCGCTCATGGTCCCGTCGCTGCTGGCCGTCACCTACCTCGGCCTGCTCAACCTCGCCGTCTGGCGCCGCAACCGCAGCGAGTAGCTCGACGTCAGCGGGGTTCGACCTTCCAGCGCCGGTTGGCGAGGCTCGGCATCTTCTGCCGGCACTCGGCGACGCGGGCCGGGTCGACGTCGGCGACGGCGATCCCGTCCTGCTCGTCGAGCGAGGCGAGTACGTCGCCCCACGGGTCGACGACGATGCTGCCGCCGGTGTACGACGGCGGGGTCTGTACGGCGCCCGCGATGTAACAGACGTTCTCGATCGCCCGCGCGGTGGTCAACGCTCGCCACTGGGCGAGCTTGCTCGGTCCGGCCACCCACGCCGACGGGATCGCGACCAACTCGGCGCCGTCGTCGGCGAGCGCACGGGCCAGTTCGGGAAACCGGACGTCGTAGCAGGTCATGACGCCGACCGACATCCCGGCGCAGTCGAAGGTCAGCCGATCGTTCGGCTCGCCCGGCAGCAGCCGGTCGGACTCCATCCAGCCCAGCGCGTCGAACAGATGCTGCTTGCGGTAACTGCCGATCAGCGTGCCCGACCCGTCCACGGCGACGACCGTGTTGTAGACGCGATCCTCCCCGGCTGTCTCGAACATTCCCGCCACGACGGTGACTCCTCGTCGCTTCGCGACCTCGGCGAGCGCCGCCACGAAGGGACCGTCCAGCGGCTCGGCGACAGGCCCCAACGCGAGGTCGCGGTCGCCGAAGTCGTGCATCGACGCCTCAGGGGTGATGATCAGGTGCGCACCGTGATCGGCGGCGGCGTCGACGCTCGCCACGACGCGGGTCCGGTTCGCCTCCTTGTCCAGGTCGGCGGCGAACTGCGCGACGGCGATCCTCACGAGCCCATCCAACTACGCTTCGCGACATGAGTCGTGGAACGATCTTCGTCACAGGCGCGAGCACCGGAATCGGCCGCGCGACAGCGATCCGCCTCGCCGATGCCGGCTTCACCGTGATCCCGGGGTTGCGTCGCAACGAACCGCTGCCGGCGCCGGTCGCCGCCCCGGTCCTTCTCGACCTCGCCGACCCGGACTCGATCGCCCCCGCGTGCGAGGAGGTCCTCGCCCGCGCCGGCGGCAGCCTGGTCGGCATCGTCAACAACGCCGGCGTGAACGTCAGCGGAGTCTTCGAGGTGCTGCCGGTCGCCGAATGGCGGATGCAGTTCGAGGTGAACCTGTTCGGCCACCTTTCCGTCACCCAGGCCCTCCTGCCGGCTCTCATCGCCAGTCGCGGGCGCGTCGTGACCGTCGGCTCGATCGGCGGCCGGTTGTCGCTGCCGTACCTCGCGCCGTACTCCGCCTCGAAGTTCGCAGTCCGCGCGTGGATGGACGCGCTGCGTTGCGAGCTCACACCGCAGGGCGTGCGCGCCATCCTCATCGAGCCCGGCTCGATCGCGACCCCGATCTGGGAGAAGGGCACGTCGGCGGCGAGCGCCCACATCGACGACATGCCAGAGGACATCCAGGCGAGATACCGCCGGCACATGAACGGCGCGCTGAAGACGGCCGCCCTTGCGGCACGGCACGCGATTCCCGCCGATCGCTGCGCGAAGGTGATCGAACGCGCGTTGACCGCCAAGCACCCGAAGGGCCGCTACCTGGTCGGTCCGGACGCGCGCGTGGAGGCCGTGATCTCGATCATGCCGACCCGCGTTCTCGACGGGATCGCAGCGGCGATGATGCGACCGAGCGACTAGATGGTCCTGCGCGGCTTCGGTACGACGATCTTCGCCGAGATGTCGGCGCTCGCGACCGCGACCGGCGCGATCAATCTCGGCCAGGGGTTCCCGGACACCGACGGACCGCCTGCGATGCTCGACCGAGCCGTTCATGGTCTGCGCAACGGTGAGAACCAGTACCCGCCGGGACCCGGCGTCCCGGCGCTGCGCGATGCGATCGCCGCGCACCGCGAGCTGCACTACCGACTTTCCTACGACCCGGCGAGCGAGGTCCTCGTCACCGTCGGGGCAACCGAGGCAGTCGCCGCCGCCATGCTCGGGTTGTGCGATCCCGGCGACGAGGTCGTCCTGTTCGAGCCGTACTACGACTCCTACGCCGCCGCCATCGAGCTCGCCGGCGCCAGACGGGTGCCCGTGGCGCTGCGTCCCGACTCGTCCGGACGGTTCGGTTTCGATCCCGACGAGCTGCGTGCCGCCATCACCCCGCGCACGCGGCTGCTACTGATCAACTCCCCCCACAACCCGACCGGAACCGTGCTGACCGGCGACGAGCTTGCCGTCATCGCTGCCTTGTGCCGTGACCACGACCTGTTGGTCGTCACCGACGAGGTGTACGAGCACCTCACCTACGACGGCACAGCGCACGTACCGATCGCGACCCTGCCGGGGATGCGCGAGCGGTGCCTGGCGATCTCGAGCGCGGGCAAGACGTTCAGCGTCACCGGCTGGAAGATCGGGTGGGTCTGCGGCCCCGAACCGCTGCTGCGCCAGGTCAACACCGTCAAGCAGTTCCTGACCTTCACCCACAACCCGGCGATGCAGCACGCCGTCGCCTACGCACTGGGCAACGAGCTCGGGTGGGTGGCCGACCTGCGTTCCTCGCTCGCTCGTGCGCGCGACCTGCTCGCCGACGGCCTGGAGCGAGTCGGCATGGCTGTCACGCGCCCAGAGGGGACGTACTTCATCCAGGCCGACATCCGCCCGCTCGGGACCAGCGACGGCAACGCCTTCGCCCGCCAGCTCCCGCACGCCGCTGGGGTGGTCGGCGTCCCGACTGCGGTGTTCTGCGACTCGACCGCCGGCGACCCGTTCGTCAGGTTCGCCTTCTGCAAGCGGCCGGAGGTGATCGACGAGGCAGTTCAGCGGCTGGCGAGGTTCGCGGCAACCGTCGCGCCGAGCTCGTAGAGCGCCTCGCGGTCGCCTCGCGTCGGCGCACCCGTCACCGACAACGGCTTCGCCACCGCCACCCACCCCAGACCTGTCGTGATGGTCTCGATGGAGCCGAGCGCGCCCTCCGTGCCGAGGTTGCCGTGCACGTACGCCGCGTACGGCCGACCCTTGGTCGCCTCGAGCACCGGGTAGTAGACGGTGTCGAAGAAGTGCTTGAGGGCCCCTGACATGTAGCCGATGTTCGCCGGCGTACCGAGCAGGTAGCCGTCGGCGCCGAGGACGTCGACCGGCCCTGCGACCAAGGCGGGCACAACCACGACCTCGACGTCCTCGATCGCGTCGTCGCGGGCGCCGGACACGACCGCTTCGAGCATCTCCTGCATCGCGGGCGAAGGCGTGTGATGCACGACCAGGAGTCTCGACACGCGCTCATTGTGGTACGACACGACCATGACCGATGCCGAGCAGGACACCTTCGACGTCATCGTGATCGGTGGCGGCCCGCCCGGCGAGAACGCCGCCGACTACGCCCACCGCGGCGGGCTGAGCGCCGCGCTCGTGGAGTCCGAGCTGGTCGGCGGCGAATGCTCTTACTGGGCGTGCATGCCGAGCAAGGCGCTGTTGCGACCGGTCGAGGTCGCGGCCGCCGCCCGGGCACTGCCCGGGATCCGGGTCGGCGACGCGCTCGACGCCGACCAGGTGCTCGCCCGCCGTGACGAGTTCACCAGCCACCACGACGACAGCGGCCAGGTGAAGTGGGCGGAAGGCGCGGGCATCACCGTGGTCCGCGGCCACGGCCGGCTTGCCGGGGTACGCCGGGTCGCGGTCACCGGCCCCGACGGCACGGTGCGGGACCTGACCGCCCGCCACGCGGTAGTGCTCGCCACCGGCACCGCCGCCGCCGTCCCGCCGATCCCGGGCCTGCGCGAGGCGCGGCCATGGACCTCCCGCGAGGTCACCAACATGAAGTCGGTCCCCGACCGGATCGTGGTGATCGGCGGCGGCGTGGTCGGCTGCGAGGCCGCCGTCTGGCTCAACGGGCTCGGCGCCAAGGTGACACTCGCAGCGCGAGACGAACGCCTGCTCACCCGCAACGAGCCGTTCGCCGGCGACCTGCTCGCCGACGCGCTGCGCGAGTCGGGCGTCGACGTTCGACTCTCGGCGGACGTGAGCGACGTACGCCGGTCCGGGGCCTCGGTCACCGCGACCATCGACGGTGAGGCGGTGACCGCCGGCGAAGTGCTCATCGCCGCCGGTCGCACGCCCCGCACCGCCGACCTCGGGCTGTCCGCGGTCGGGCTCCCTGACGGCGGCTTCCTCACGACCGACGACAGCATGCTTGTCGAGGGTGTGGCCGGTGAGTGGCTCTATGCGGTCGGCGACATCGCCGGCCGCGCGATGCTGACCCACATGGGCAAGTACCAGGCGCGCGTCGCAGGAGACGTCATCGCCGCGCGCGCGAAGGGCGAGGTCCCGGAAGGCAAGCGCTACGCGGCTTCGAGCGACCACGCTGCGGTGCCGCAGGTCACGTTCACCGACCCGCAGGTCGCCTCCGTGGGCCTCACCGAGGCCGACGCGCGCAGCGCGGGCCGCAACGTCCGCACGGTCGAGTACGACATCGGTCACGTGGCCGGGGCGTCGTTGCTACGCGACGGCTACACCGGTCGCGCCAAGCTGGTCATCGACGGCGACGACCACACGCTGCTCGGTGCCACGTTCGTGGGCCCCGAGGTCGGCGAGCTGCTGCACTCGGCCACAGTCGCCCTGGTCGGGAAGGTGCCGATGGAGACGCTCTGGCACGCCGTCCCGTCCTACCCCACCGTCAGCGAGGTCTGGCTGCGCCTGCTCGAGGCGTACCGGTCTGAGTGAGGTCCTCCGCGTCGCTGAGGCGGGCGATCGCGGCAGCGCTCGCCATCGACTCGACCGGCTTCGCCCCGCTGGTCGCGTTGCGGGGCGCGATCGGGGTGGCGATCCCGGTGAGCATCGGGCTGGCCACCAACCACCCGGCTGAAGGAGCGATTGCCGCCGCCGGTGCGCTGCCTGCCGGTGCGGCTGCGCTGGGCAACCGGCAGCTGGCCGGCCATCGGATCATCGCGGCGACCGCGGTCGGCATGGCGCTCAGCACGTTCGCCGGCGGCCTGGTCGCCGGCCATCTGGTCGCCACCTTGCTGGTGCTCGCCGGCTGGGGGTTCGCCGCCGGGCTGACCGTCGTCCTGGGCAGGGACGCGACTGTCGTCGGCATCCAGGCTGTGATCGGCGTGGTGGTCTTCGGTCGCTTTCCCGGCAGCGTCTCGTCATGCGCCCTCCATGCCGGATGGGTGCTTGCCGGCGCCGGCCTGCAAGGAGTCCTTGCCGCTGTGCTGCGCTCCCCGATGCGTTTCGCGGCGGAGCGACGCATCCTTGCCTCGGTCTACGACCAGCTCGCGAGCATCGCGAGGGACCCGGACCACACCGGGACCGTGGCCGCGTCGCAGACAGCGGCCGCCAGCGCGATGCTCGACCGCCGCAGCCCCGACGACGACGTCGCGCTGGTCCGCGGCATCGCCGACGAAGCCGAGCGGATCCGCATCGAGCTGCAGTCGCTGGCGACGGCGAAGCAGGTCGACGAGCTGCCCGCGATCAGCGCGGCCGTGACGAGCTGGCTGCAGCGGCTCGCCGGGTCCATCCGGGACGGGTCGGCGGCGCCGGGCGAGCCGGACGGTCTCGACGACGCGGTCCGCCGGTTGCACGATGCGCGGGTCGCCGCGCCCGCCGGACGCCGCGGCACCGCGGTGCGGTACGCCGAGGCCCGCGTGTCGGCGCTGCTCGGGCAGCTGCGCGCGGTCGATCGCATGGTCGACGCGCTCGCCGGCATCCGTCGGATCGCACTGCCGCATCGCCCCAACGCCCCGACGCAGCTGGCGCTCGCGCTGCCCCGGCAGACCGCCACGGCCGCTCAGCGGTTGCGCGACGCCGCCGTCGACACCCGATCCTCGGCGTTCCGCCACGCAGTGCGGCTCGCCGTGCTGCTGCCCGCTGCCGAAGCGCTCAGTCACGCGCTGCCGTGGCAGCGCGGCTACTGGGTGACGTTGACCGCCCTACTCGTCCTCAAGCCGGACTACGCAGCAACCTCCCAGCGCGGCATCGCCAGAATCGCCGGGACCGCGATAGGCGTGCTGGCTGCGGGCGGCTTCGTCGTCGAGGTCCACCCCGGCACCGCTTTGCTCGTCACGCTGATCGCGGTGACGAGCTGGGCGGCCTACACCTGCTTCGCCGCCTCGTACGCGATCTACACCGTCCTGATCACCGCGCTCGTGGTGCTGCTGCTGTCCCCGATCGGGGGCGCCGAGCTGTCGACGGTCGCCGACCGCGGGCTCGACACGTTGATCGGCGGCGCGATCGCGCTGGCCGGTTACCTGGTGTGGCCGACCTGGGAGAAGCGATCACTCGAGGCGTCGGTGGACGGCGTCCTCGCCGCTCTCGCGACGTACGCCGATACGGTGCTGTCGCGCTACGTCGATCCCGACAGCGCCGATCCCGCTGCCGCCGGCCACGCGGCTGTCGCGGCGAGGCGAGCACGGATGGTGGCCGTCGAGTCCCTCGAACGCGCCACCGGCGAGCCGCGTCGTGGCGGCGCCGATGTCGCCGACGCGGCACGGCGGCTCGCGGCGGCACGTCGGATCGTGATCAGCCTCCACGCACTTCGCGCCACGGTCGACGACGCGGCCGAGCACGTTTCGGTCCCGGAGCTCGCGCCCCTGCGTGACGCCATGGTGGAGGCGCTGAAGGCGGTCTCGCGACGACAACGTGCGCAGGTGAGCGAGCTGCGCTCGATGCAGGAGAACCTCGACGCCGACGTCGCCGGTGACCTCCACGGCCTGCACGCCCGGCGGCTGGCCCTGCTCGCGGCGCAGCTCGACCCGCTGGTCGACAGCATCGACACCCTGGCCCACGTCAGCGGTGACGCGTCAGCGCAGCCGCCGCACGTTTGACTCACCGGACGGCGGGAGCTGGCTCTCGTCGTAGGCGGCCGGGGTGGCGCCGACGAACGCGTCGAGCTCGCCGTCGGCCATCACCCGGGCACGAAGCACGCCTCCGGCCGCAAACCGCGCCAGGTCGGAGCGGTCGAGCGCGAGGTCGCTGGCGGCGAGCACCAGGTTGCCCGACCGCCGGCCGCGCAGCACGGCGGGCTCCACCAACAAGACGACGTCGGCGAAGACCGTTCGCAACGTCGCGACCACCGTCTTCGCCAACGCGAACGGCGTTGCATCGGAGATGTTGCAGACGTAGAGACCCTCGTCCTGGAGCGCGGCGCGCGCCGCAGCCAGGGAGACGTGCGGGTACACCGACATCACGGTGTCCGGGCCGGTGTAGACGTCGCTGACCAACAGGTCCAGCGTGCCCGCCGGGGTCTCGTCGAGCGCGGTCAGAGCGTCGATGACGTCCAGCTCGAACTTCGGTTGCGGGTCGATCGAGAGGGCAAGGCCCGCGATCTCCGCCGAGGCCTCGGCTACCCGCTGCGGCGATCCGGGATAGCGCTCGGCCACCCACCGAGGGACGGTGCATAGCCCGCCGCCGAGATGCAGCGCGGCGAGCGGCTCGTCCTGCGGGAACGCCGTCTCGATCGCGTACCTCATGAGCTGGACGTACTCGAACTCCAGATGACAAGGGTCGTCGAGATCGACGAACGACTGCTCGGACGCACCGACCATCAGCCACCAGCCGGCCGGGCGTTCCGCGTCGCGCAGAAGCTCGACTCTCACCCTTCGATCATCTCGGCCGGCAGCCGCGTCCGTGCCGCGGCGGTCGCCCCGACCGACGCGATCACCACACAGCCGAGTGCGAGCCACTCCCGGTCGCGAAGGTGCTGCCCGAGGAAGACCAGGCCGGACAGGGCCGCCATCGCCGGCTCGAGCGACATGAGCACTCCGAAGATCGCCGCCCGCATCCGCCGCAGCGCCAGCAGCTCGAGCGAGTAGGGCACGACCGAGGACAGCAGCGCGACCGCGAGCCCCTTGCCGAGCACCGCAGGCCGCGTCAGCGCCTTCCCGCCGGCGACCAACCCGTACGGCGCGGTCAGCACGGCGCCGACGACGAGCGCGACGGCGAGGCCGCTGAGCCCCGGCACCACCTGTCCGACCCGCTGCGAGAGCAGGATGTAGCCCGCCCAGCAGACAGCCGCCACCGCTGCGCAGACCACCCCGGTCGCGGACAGCTGCCCGCCGCCGCCGCCCAGCAGGACGACCCCGGCGGCGGCGAGCACCACCCACACCCCGTCGACCATCCGCCGAGACCCACCGATGGCCACCGCCAGCGGGCCGAGGAACTCGATCGTCACCGCGACACCGAGCGGGATCCGGTCCAAGGCGAGATAGAACGACGCGTTCATCGCCGCCAGCACCACCCCGAACCCGACGGTCAGGCCGAGGTCGGTCCGCGAGAACGCACGGACCGGAGGTCGGACCACGCCGCAGAGGATCACGGCCGCGATCGCAAGCCGCAGCAGCACCGCCCCGCCCGCGCCGACGGCGGGGAACAGCTTGATCGCCACCGCGGCGCCGCTCTGCACGCTCGCGATCGCGGCGACCACCAACACCGGCGCGGGGACCACGTCGGTGTTGCGCACCCGCTCAGTGTTGTCCACATCGCACAGTTCGCGATGGCGCGGATCCGCGGCCCTCGTCGACGCTCGTTCGATGCCGATCCGAATGCCGAGCCTCGCCGCGATCCGCCGGGTCTGCCAGGACGATTCGATGCCCGACGGTCAGCTGCGCCTGCTGTTCGTCCGAGACGGCGCGCGGGTCGGACTCGTGCAGCGAGCGAGCGAGAGCGCCAACAACGCCGACCAGTTCCTCGCTCGCTATCTGGTGGACATGATCAACGACGTTGCTGCGCCCGGCGTCGTCGTCGCGGTCAGCCGCCACGACGGGCGGGCGACCCACTCCGACCGTCAGCTGTGGTCGATGCTCGGGGAGCTGCTGGCGCCCACGACGACGACGCTGCTCGACGTCGTCGCGATCGGCTCGAAGCGGGTCTGGTCGGTACGCCGGGCCCGTCCGCTCAACGCCCCGCGGCGCGCCCGCGCCGGCCAGCATCGCGCGGGACGTAGATCGGCATCCCGCGCAGCGGCTCGCTGACCTGGAAGATCACCCAGTGCGATGCGACGTCGGTGAAGTAGGACTGGTTGGTCACGAGAATGCTGCGGCCGAGGAACTGCACGCTCGTCGGGGTGTCCCACGGGACCGGCGAGCCTCCGAACCCGGCCAGACACGACGGGAGCTCCCCGAGCTCGTGCCAACCGCCGGCGTAGCGCGCCAGCTCGACCACGCAGTTGGCCGCCGGGCCTGCCATGGCCACGAAGATGTGCCGCCGGTCGGCTGAGACCGCGAAACCGTCCGGCGCCTGCGCGGCCTTGCTCGACCACAGCGTGGTGATCGCGCCGGCGCGGTCGTGGCGCGTGACGGCGATTCGGTAGAGCCGGCCCCGCGCGGTGTTGTCGGCGAGGTCGAGCGTCGTCAGCCCACCGGTCGCCGCGGTCACCAGCACGCTGTGATGACCGGGCATCAGCACGATTCCGGCCGGCCCGAACAGCTCCCCGTCGAATCGCTTGTCGTTGAGCCACACGCTCGCCTTCCCGCCACCGGGCGGGACTCGCCAGATCAGCTCCTGCGCGTAGTCGGTGACGAGCAGTGCCCCGTCGGGCAGCCAGGCGGCGTAGTCGGGTTCCGGTGCGTTGTCGAGCACGGTGTTGCTGCAGCCGGTCGAGCGGTGCGCGGCCGAACACGTCGGCACGTCGGCGAAGGTGGCATACGTGTGCTGCGCGCCGGTGCGAGGGTTGAGCACGAGCACGCGCGCCGGGTCCTGATCGAGCAGGTAGAGGCGGCCGCCGCGGTCGCGTGCGGCGACTTGTACGCCGTGCGTCTTGTTGGGGGCCTGACCCTTGACGGTGAAGGTGCGCAGCAACGCGCCGGCGGCGTCGTACTCGAACACCTTCGACGGCGAGCTGTCCGTGCCCGCCAGGTCCTCGAACGTGCCGACGAACACCCGGCGGTCAGGTGTCACCAGCGTCAGGGACGGTTCGCCGGGCGCCCTGACGTGAGCGAAGACCTTGATGCCGGCGGCGGCCACTGGCGCGCCCGCGTTCGCCATCACGGGCGCGGCGACCGAGGCCAGCCCGATCGCGACGCCGAGCAGGCGTCGGATCACAGCTTGGACCTGACCTCGTCCGCCGCTCGGTAGCCGGAGCGGACCGCGCCGTCCATGTAGCCGTGCCAGTACGTCGCGGTCTCGGTCCCGGCCCAGTGGATGCGCCCGATCGGCTTGGCCAGATGCGGGCCGTACTCGCTGATCGTGCCTGGCGCCGCGATGGCGACCGGACAGCCTCGGGTCCACTGCTCACGCGTCCAGTCCATGAGCTCGACGGAGGTGGGCTTCGGGATCGGCTTGCCCTTGTTGAAGAAGGTCGAGAAGTTCGACAGCACGGCGTGTTTGAGCGCCTCCGGGCGGCCGCTGAACCGGCGCGCCTCGTCGCCACCGACGAACCCGAGCAGGCCGCCGATCTTGCCGTCCTGCGGGGAGACGTCGAACGTCGTCTTCGCCGGCCCGAGCACGCTGACCGCGGCACCGGACAACCCGTTGTCGCGCCACCACGGCCGGTCGAAGAACGCCTCGACCTTGATCAACTGACCCTGCGGGCTGCGCTGGGTCAGCGCGTCGCGGGCCGAGGGAAGCAGCGGGTGGTACTCGATCCGGCCGGCCAGCGTCGGCGGGATCGCGACGATGACGTACTTCGCGCGGTACGTCGTGTCCTCCGTCGCCACCTCGACTCCGGCGCCGTCCTGGGTGATCTTGTAGACCGCGCTGTTGAGCCGGACCCGACCTGGACCGAGCCGCTTCGCCAGCCGGATCGAGATGACCTGTGAGCCCTCGACGAAGCGTTGAGCCTGCGCGCCGCCTCGAGTGTCGATGAGCCGCTCGAACGTGCCCGGGCTGGAGCCGTCGGTCGCCGTCGACACGTAGGCGAGGGCGTCGAGCAGGGACACCTCGCGCGGCTCGGCGCCGACCAGCGCCTCGAACGCGGCGGACACGACACCCATGAACTTGTCGGTCGCGCCGACGGCGACGCCTCGCAGCCAGGTGTCGAGGGTCTCCCGGTCGTATGGCCCGGCGTTCACCGCCTCCCAGGGCGCCTCGACTGGGATGGTCGTCGCGAGCTGGTCGATCAACGGGATGACGGCGAGGACGTCCGGCAGGATCGTCGGGTCCGGCGGCGCGGTGCCGAGCAGCGGGGTCTTGTCGCTGTAGGTGATGACGCCGCCGTCGTAGAAGACCTGGTCACCGTCGTCGGGCTGGTCGAAGGCGTGCACTCCCATTTCCTTGGCGAGCTTGGCGATCTCGGTCTGCGTCGGACCGATCCAGGTCCCGCCCATGTCCCCGTGATAGCCGTTGGGCAGCGGATGGTTGAGCGTCCGGCCGCCGACCCGGTCTCGCGCTTCGAGCACGACCACGGAGTGACCGTGCTGCTGGAGCTCTCGCGCGGCCGACAGCCCGGCGAGGCCCGCACCCACCACGACCACGTCGACGTGGCGGGGTCGGCGCTTCGTCGACGGCGCCGCGTCCGCACGAGCCGCGGTCGCCGCCGCGCCTGCCAACGACGCGGCGACGCCGCCCTGCAACAGCCCTCGACGGGTGATGGTTCCGCTCATCGGCGAGCCGGCTCCTTCCGAGTGATCGCGCGAGCGATCCGGCGGGCGTCGATCGCCAGCTCGCGAAACATCCCGCTCATCGGGTTAGTGAACCCGGTGAACCACAGGCCGGGTGCGTCAGGGTGACACCGGGCGCCGTGAACCTTCGGTCGCCCGTCGCCACGCAGCACGCCGAGATGCCCGACCAGCGGCTCGAGCCCGCGGCGGTAGCCCGTCGCAGCGATAACCACCTGCGGTTCGATGACCGCCCCGTCGGCCAGGCGCACCTGTCGGCCGGCAAACTCCACCGGCGCGGCCACGACCTCGATCCGGCCCGCCTTGACCAGGTCGACGAAACCGATGTCGAGCATCGGGATGGCGTCGTCCCGCCTGACCCGCTCGTAGAGCCCGTCGGCCGGGGCGGGCAGGCCGTACGGCGTCAGGTCGCCGAGCGTCAGGCGGCGCATCACCCGAGCGATCGGATCGAACACCGCGTTGGGCGCGTAACGGAAGACCACCCCGAGCAGCTGGTTCGGGATTCCGTTCAGCTCGCGATACACGATGTGCGGCGGGTTCCGGATCGCGATCCGGACCCGCTGCGCGCCGGTCTCGACCAGGTCGATCGCGATCTCGGCGCCGGTGTTGCCGGCTCCGACGACCAGCACATCCTTGCCGACGTAGGGCGTGGCGTTGCGGTACCGGCTCGCGTGGAGCAGCTCGCCGTCGAAGTCGGCGACGCCGGGCCAGTCCGGCACGACCGGCGTGTGGTTGTAGCCGGTGGCGACCACCACGTGCGCAGCCGTCCGGTCACCCTGATCGCTTCGCAGCACCCACCCGTCGCCGTCGCGGTCGATGCGGTCGATAGCGGTGTTGAAGGTGGGCCGAATGCCGTGATGGGCGGCGTAGGCCTCCAGGTAGCGCACCACGTCGCCGCGGGCGACCCAGTTGCCGTACTCGCGCGGGATCGGGTAGCCGGGCAGGCTCGACAGCCAGCGAACGGTGTGCAGATGCAGTCGCTCGTAGTGGCCGCGCCAGGTGGAGGCCACCGCATCGGCGCGATCGACGACCTCGGTGTCGACGCCGCGGCCGCGAAGCGTCGCGGCTACCGCCAACCCCCCGGGGCCGGCGCCGATCACCACCGCGTCGGACATCCATTCAGCCTGCCGCATCCCGGGCGGCGATGTCCCGCGCCGCCCCGTCGACCACCTCCTGGATCATGCGCGGTGGCAGCTGGTGATCGAGCCCGGCCTCGATGAGCTGCGCCAGCGAGTACGTCGGGTCCGAGCTCAGCGCCCGATCGAGGGCGATGTTGGCAAGGGTGCCGTCGCCGCTGGCGTAGGCGAACCAGGCGAGCACCGTGCAGATCGCAGCGTCGTGTGGCGGCGGCACGCGGCGTACGACGGTTCGCAGCAGCGAGAGCAGCTCTGCCAGCCGCTGCGGCGAACCGGCCGCGAGCAACAGGTCGTCTCGCGCGCCGATGTCCCCGCACAGGGCGGCGAACAACGCGGCTTCGGCGTCGCGCACCTCGCCGCGCGGGTCCTGGCGGCGTCTGGTGAGGCGGTCGGTGAGCTGGTCGAGCTCGCGGCGGCGGCGATCCGGCGCCATCTCCGCGACCCGGGCCCGTGCTCGTGACATCCGCCGTCGTTGGGCCGGCGAGTCGGCGGTGGGCTCCACGGCTACGGAGGCGACCAGCTCGCTGCGATCGGCGAGCACCGCGCTCCCCGACAACACGAGGGAGGACTCGAGAGCGGTCAGGCCCTCCGTGGTGCCTGCCAGCGGAACCCCGTCGGCAGGGCAGCAGCCCGCGCCGCTACACAGGTAGGACCACAACCGACCGTGATGGATCAGCAGGGCGTCGCTCACCCACAGGTCCGGGTGGTCGAACAGCTCGGCGACCAGCTCGGTGAAGGGCAGCTCACCGGCTGCGAAGCCACAGTCGGTGTAGACGGCGACCAGGACCGCGTCAGCGTCGGCCCTCACTGCCCTGGCCGCGATCTCCTCGACGGCGACGCTGAGCGGCCCGAGGCTGTTGAGGTCGAATCGCAGGGTGAGGCCGAGTGCGGCCTGCCCACCCTGTAGGCAGGCGACCACCAGGCTCTCGGTCGGTTGGTAGCCCAGCAGCATCGGCAGGGCGCGGGCAAGTTCGTGAGGGGTGCGCAGTCGCACGGCAGGTCCGGACATCCCGCGACGGTGCGTCGCACCGATGGCCGATCAGCGTGCTCACCGCCATCCAGTGGACGCGCGTCAGCCGTCCACAGCACAGATCTGCGCTCGGACGTAGCGAAGCAGCCCGGCGCAGCCCGCCTCGACCATCGCCAGCACCCGTTCGAACCCGTCGCCGTTGTCGTAGTACGGATCAGGGACGTCGAGGTCGCCGCCACGGCTCGCCGGATCGAACGACCGCAGGCGCACGATCTTGTCGACGGCCTCCGGCGGCGCGAGCCAGCGCAGCGACTGCAGGTTCTTCCCGTCCATCGCCACGATGAGGTCGCGCTCGGCGAACCAGCCGGTCTGGAACTGGCGCGCGACGTGTCCGAGCTCGTCGTACCCATGGGCGCGCAACGTCGCGATCGTGCGCGGATCGGCGGGTCCGCCGGCGTGCCAGTCGCCGGTGCCGGCGCTGTCCACCGTGATCCGGTCGCCGAGACCCGCCTCCGCCACCTTCGACCGCATGACGACCTCGGCGATCGGCGAACGGCAGATGTTGCCCATGCACACGAAACAGATCCGGTACGGCGCTTGCACTACGCCATTATCTGGCCCGCCCACCCGCCGAGCCGGCCCTCGCCGGCCGGCCCCGGTTGGGGAAGGATGGCGACATGCTCATCGGATTCGGCGCCCCCGTCTCGGGATCGTGGGCGACACCCGCCACCCAGGTCGAGATCGCCCACCGCGCTGAGGAGCTGGGCTACGCCTCACTGTGGACGTTCTCCCGGCTGATCTACTCGGACTGGCCGCCGGAGCAGCGGTTGGCGCCGCCCTACCGCAGCGTCCACGACCCGATCGTCATCGCGGCCTTCTTGGCCGGCGTGACCACCCGCATCCGCCTCGGCCTCGCCGTGGTGAACGCGCCGTTCTACCCGCCGATCGCGCTCGCGAAGGCGCTCACCAGCCTCGACATCGTGTCGGCCGGCCGGCTCGACGCGGGCCTCGGCATCGGCTGGTCGCCCGACGAGTACGAGGCGACGGGCACCGACATGTCGCGGCGTGGCGCCCGGATGGACGAGTACCTCGCCTGCCTCGAGGAGATCTGGACGGGTGACCCGGCGGAGTTCTCCGGCGAGTTCTACCGGGTGCCCCGAGGCTGGGTCGACCCCAAGCCGGTGCAGACCCCGCACCCGCCGGTACTGCTCGGCGGGACTGCGGACAGCGCGCTTCGCCGCGCCGGTGCGCTCGCGGACGGATGGATCTCGTCGAGCCGGGTCGGGCCCGACACACTCCCGCACGCGATCGACCAGGTGCGCGCCGGCGCGTCCGACGCCGGCCGCGACCCGGGAGCGATGCGGATCGTGATTCGCGGTGTTGCCCGGCTGCGTGACGAGCCGGACCCGGCGGCAGGCCCGCTCACCGGACCGATCGACGTGATCCGCGAAGGGCTGGCGCACTACGCCGAGCTCGGCGCCACCGAGGTCTTCCTCGATCTGAACTTCGACGAGCTGATCGGCACCCCCGACGCGGACCCGGCACGATCGGTCGACATCGCCCACCGGATGCTGGAGGAGCTCGCCCCGGCGTAGCGTCGTTGGACAGCGCCGGACCAGCCGGCACCGCTATCGGATGCCGGGAGGTGGACGTGACCGAGCGCACGCCGCGGCTACGGCCGATCGCCCCCGGGACGATCGCCGACAACGTCCGCGCACCCGAAGGGCTCGACGACACCGAGCTGATCGCCCGCCTCTACGACGCGCTGGCGCTGCTGCCGCTCGCCGAGCGCGCCGCGGCGGTCGTGGCCATCGGGTTCGCCGAAGGCCCAGCGGGCGTCGCCGTCGAGCTCGACCTCGACCCGGCGGATGCGGACGCGCTCACCCGCAACGCGTTGCAGCTGCTTCGCGGTGCTCTTGCCGACGTCGACCTCGACGAGCCGGCGTACTTCGGGCGGCTGGAACGACGCAGACATACGAAAACCTCGGAGGGATGACTCCGAGGTCTCCGTAAAGCCCGACTCGCCAGGTCTGCCTCTCGGCAAAGGTTCGCTCGAAGCGACAAAGGTTAGGACCGGGGGCCATGAAACGAGCCGGACGGACACCTTGCGGCGTCCGTGTGCGTAACGTACCGCACGGCTCCTAGCATTCCCGCATGGCGAGATGGAAAGCCTCCGACATTCCCGACCAGTCCGGCAAGGTAGCGGTCGTCACCGGAGCCAACAGCGGACTGGGCTATCACACGGCGCTCGAGCTCGCGCGAAACGGCGCCCGGGTCGTTGTCGCCTCGCGCAGCGACGTGCGCGGCAAGGAGGCGGTCGCTCGCATCGTTGCCGCCGTCCCCGATGCCGACCTCGACCTGCGCGGCCTCGATCTCGCCGACCTCTCGAACATCCGGGCGTTCGCCGACGGGCTGCGCTCGTCGTACCCGACGATCGACCTGCTGATCAACAACGCCGGCGTCATGGCGATCCCGCGAAGCCTCACCGCGGACGGCTTCGAGATGCAGTTCGGGACCAACCATCTCGGTCACTTCGCATTGACCGGCCTGCTGCTGCCGAGCCTGCTCGCCGCGCCCGCGGCGCGGGTCGTGACGGTGAGCAGCACCGCGCACAAGCCAGGGCACATCGACTTCGACGATCTGATGGCCGAGCGGCGCTACCGCAGATGGAACGTGTACTCCAACAGCAAGCTGGCCAACCTGCTGTTCACCTACGAGCTGCAGCGCAAGCTCGTCGCCGCCGGCTCGGCCGCGATCGCGGTCGCGGCGCATCCGGGCACGTCCGCCACGAACCTGGTCACCGTCAGCGCGCAGGACAGCCTGATCAAGCGCATCGTGATGCCGGCGGGGGCGCGGCTGATCAGCCAGTCCGCGGCGAAGGGCGCCCTACCGCAGCTGTACGCCGCTACCGCGCCGGACGTGAAGGGCGGCGAGTACTTCGGCCCGAACGGCATCGCCGAGTCGTTCGGCTATCCGAAACGGGTGGACTCGATCCCGGAGTCCAAGGATCCCGACGTCGCCTCGCGACTGTGGTCGGTGTCGCAAACGCTGACCGGCGTCAGCTACGACTCGTTGCGCGACTGACCCAGCAGGCCCGCCAGCGCGTCACGCGCCGCGGTCGACTCTCGGGCCCGCTCCGCCAACGCGTCAGCGAGCAGCCGGCTCCACTCGGCGAGGTCGACCTCCCGGTTGGCGATGGTGACGCCACGCACTCGGCGAACGACTCTTGCGGTCGGCAGATGCTTCGCCGCCTCGAGCTCGAGCGTGGTCTCACCGAGCAGAATCCGGATGCCGATGACCTTGCCCGGGCGGCCGGCGATCCGGTCCCGCATCGACTGGTCGTGCTCGACCTCGAGCATCTCCGGCGGCAGCGCCTCGGCCAGCGACGTGCTCAGCACCCGCGAGTACACGTCCAGGTCGACCGCGTCCGCGCGTAGCGAGGCGGCGAGCAGGTCGATGTCGTCGGGGGACGTCATCGGTCGGTGAGCGGCAGGACCAGCTGCGGCTGGCCGATCTCGTGGTCCTCGCGCAGCGGCCGAACCGCCGTGCCGATCGCGAAGAACTCCGTCGTGTGGCCGCCCCACTTGTGTGGCAACGACAGGAGCTGGACGCCGACGATGCCCTCGGCCTCGAGCGCTTCGGCCTCGGCCTGCATTCGCGCCATCGCGAGCTCGCGGGCGTCGTACAACGCTTCGGTGAACTGCGGGATCTCGGCATTGCGCCCGTAGTTGCCCATCGCCTTCATCATCCGCTGATGCGCGATGTGGTAGACGCACGAGCCCATGACCATGCCGAGCGGGGCGTACCCGGCTTCGAGCAGCGTCCAGAAGTCTTGGCCCGACAGGTCGGAGGTGAACGGCTTGTCGGTGTTGTTGCGCCAGGTGCCGCCCGTGGCGGGTGGCGCGTCCGCCTTGACGGCGGTGCCGACCGCGATGAACTCCGCCATATCGCTGCCGAAGTCCTTGAACTCGATGTCGAGCCGGACGCCGACGATCCCGTCGGCGCCGAGGAGATCGGCCTCCGCCTCCATCCGGGTCATCGCGAGCTCGCGCGCGTGGTACATCGCCTGCGTCAGCGTCTCCAGCTCCTGGTTCTTGCTCCACTGCCGGAACTGGAACCCGACGTGGTAGATCGAGGAGCCGAGGACCAGGCGGAGCGGCCGAAACCCCGCCTCCCGCACCAGCAGGAACTCGTTGACCGAGAGGTCGGAGGTGAACAGCGAGCCGGTCTTCCCCGGCTTCATGTCCGCGAGGCGGCGCATCGCGTCCTCGGGAACCCCCAGCGCCTTCGGATCGCTCACTGCTTTTCCCTTGGCTTCCTCAGCGGCATCACGGTGATGCTGTCAGTTCGCGCTTGCGTGCCCGCGTGGAACTTCGCCAGGCCGGTGCCGACGATGACCGCTTCGGCCACGTGGTCGTGCTGGCCGCCCGAGCGGCACTCCATCCCCCACACCTGCAAGGACATGCCGCTGACGATGGCGCTGTCGGCGCCGTACTTCGCCACCTTGTTCTCGAGCTGATGACGCGCGTCGGCTCGGGTGTGGAGGACGAGGTCGGTGTAGCCGGGAACCTCGATGTTCTGGTTCGTCCACGGCCGGCTGGCCATGCGCGTTGCGTAGTCGTCATGGCGGATCGCCACGGAGATGCCCCACATCAGCGACACCGGCGCCCAGCCGGCGTGCATGAGCTTCGCGACGTCAGCGCCGGACAGGTCGGTCGAGAACAGGTGTGTGGGGCGCTGCCGTGACCTCGCCCGCACCGCCGTTCCACGCACGACGTACTCCCACGCGGCGCCGTCGCCGAGGCGTTCGCGGGTCACGGTGATCCCGACGATGCCGTCCGCCTCGAGCGCCTGCGCCTCGAGCAACGCCCGATGCAGCGCGGTCTCGTAACCCTTGTAGAGGGCGTTGACGTACGGCGCGAACCCGCGCCACTGCCCGCTCTGCCCGGAGGTCACGGGGGTGGGCGGGATGCCGAAGCCGCCGTACCTGCTGCCGTAGGTGCTGTAGCCGCCCGCCATGCGGCCGTAGTTCGAGACGAACCCGCAACCGCCCCAGCCCGCCCAGCCGAGCTGGTTGACGATCGAGCCCATGACCTCGCCGACCGGGTCGAGACCGGCACTTTGCAACGCCGCGTCGCCGCGGACGCTGAGCAGCGACGACCGCATGTGGCCGGCGGCCGCGCGGTCGATCCGCGCCTGCGCCGCGGGCGGCAGGCCCGTCCCGTCCCAGTCGGCCACCTGGCGACCGTATCGCTGCCGGCTACCGGCCGATCGCGTCCCAGTCGACCGCGACGAGCTGCGGGTTGCCGGGATTGACCTTGACCGGCAACAGGTTGCCCGGGGTCAGCGAGGTCAGCTTGTCGTTGGGCACCGCGTAGACGTTCTGGACCTGGTACGGCGGCCTGCCGTCGATCAGCACGTTGAACATCAGGCCGACCCCGGTGCGCCCCTCCTTCACCACCGGTGCCGGTGGCGGGAAGGTGCCGAGCAGGGTGGCGTGGCCGGCCAGACCGCTGGCCAGGATCTCGGCGTTGCTGACCGTCGGCAAGGTCGGCACGGCGCCCGCCTGCTGCATCCCGGGCGTGGAGCCCGCCACCGCCATTGCGGCCTGGACGAGGTTGTTCAAGTCGGTTCCGCGCTGACCGGTCATCGAGCTCAGGTCGACCGGTTGGCCGTTGAGCATGACCGTCGTCGAGGTCGTCGCTCCCGGCATGCCCGCGACCGGCGGGATGCCCGTCGACTCACCTCGCATCTGGGCGGCGAGCTGCTGCGCCATCTGCTGCGCGGTCTGCTGCCCGGTGGGGAGCTCCTTCCAGTGCACGACGAGCCGCTCCGGCTTGGCCCGGTCGACCGTCACCGGCAGCTCGTCGCCGGGCGACGGCCAGCGACTCGTCGAGGTCATGCCGTGATGGACCACCGGGGTCGGCAGCAGGCCGTCGGCGGACACGACGCCGTCCAAGCGATAGTTGGCGCTGGTCGCGGTCGGGTCCGGCATCGTGATCCCGGTGACCCGCAGGACCCCCTCGGCGGGGTCCTTCATCCGCATCTCCGACAGCTTGCCGATCAAGCCCATGGCCGCATCTCCCCCTCGGTTGGCCGCTGCGCTAGTTGCTCCGGCGCTTAGCCTCTCGGTAACGAGTGGCGGCGTCCAGCGTCACCTTGCGGATCCGCACGGTGGTCGGAGTCACCTCGACGCACTCGTCCTCCCGGCAGAACTCGAGGCACTGCTCGAGACTGAGCACCTTGTGCGGGATCAGCGGCACGAGCACGTCGCCGGAGCTCTGCCGCATGTTGGTGAGCTTCTTCTCCTTCGTCGGGTTGACGTCGATGTCGTCCGATCGGGAGTTCTCGCCGACGATCATTCCTTCGTACACGTCCGTGCCCGGGCCGACGAACATCGTGCCGCGGTCCTGCAGGTTGGCCAGGGCGAAGGCGGTGGTCGATCCTGAGCGGTCGGCGACGAGCGAACCGGTCGGCCGGGTCCGCAGCTCGCCGAACCACGGCTCGTGCCCCTCGTGCACGTGGTGGAGCAGGCCGGTGCCCCGCGTCTCGGTCAGGAACTCGGTACGGAAGCCGATCAAGCCGCGGGCGGGCACGAGGTACTCCATGCGGACCCAGCCGGTCCCGTGGTCGACCATCTGCTCGAGCCGGCCCTTACGCAGCGCCATCAGCTGGATCAGCACGCCCTGGTACTCACTCGGCGAGTCGATGGTGAGCCGCTCGACGGGCTCGTGCAGCCTGCCGTCGATCTCGCGGGCAACGACCTGCGGCTTGCCGACGGTGAGCTCGAACCCTTCTCGTCGCATCAGCTCGACGAGGATCGCGAGTTGCAGCTCGCCTCGTCCCTGCACCTCCCAGGTGTCCGGCCGATCCGTCGGCAGCACCCGGATCGACACGTTGCCGACCAGCTCGGCGTCCAGCCGGTTCTTCACCAGCCGCGCGGTCAGCTTCTTGCCGCTCTGGCCGGCGAGGGGCGAGGTGTTGATGCCGATGGTCATCGAGATGTTCGGCTCGTCGATCGTGATGACCGGCAGCGGGAGCGGGTCGGCGGGGTCCGCGAGCGTCTCGCCGATGGTGATGTCGGGGATCCCGGCGATGGCAACGATGTCGCCCGGGCCCGCGGAGTCGATGGGCACCCGCTCGAGCGCCACGGTGCCGAGAAGCTCGGTGAGGCGCACCTGCTCGATCGAGCCGTCAGCCTTGCACCACGCGACCGACTGCCCCTTCTTCATCTCGCCGTTGTGGATCCGGATGAGGGCCAGCCGGCCGAGATAGGGCGAGGCGTCCAGGTTGGTCACGTGGGCTTGCAGCGGCGCGGTCTCGTCGTAGGTCGGGGCGGGAATCGTGTCGCGCAGCACCTGGAACAGCGGCTCGAGGTCCGGGCTGTCCGGGCTGGCGCCGTCCGCCGGCCGGTTCAGCGACGCCTGGCCGGTCTTCGCCTGGCAGTAGACGATGGGGAAGTCGATCTGGCGCTCGTCAGCGTCGAGGTCGAGGAACAGCTCGTAGGTCTCGTCGACCACCTCGGCGATCCGGGCGTCCGAGCGATCGACCTTGTTGATGATCAGTACGACGGGAAGGTCCGCGGCGAGGGCTTTGCGCAGCACGAACCGGGTCTGCGGAAGCGGGCCTTCGCTGGCGTCGACCAGCAGGGCAACGCCGTCGACCATCGACAGCGCTCGCTCGACCTCACCGCCGAAGTCCGCGTGACCAGGCGTGTCGACGATGTTGATGGTCAGGTCGCCGTGACGGACCGCCGTGTTCTTGGCGAGGATCGTGATGCCCTTCTCACGCTCCAGGTCCATCGAGTCCATGACCCGCTCGTTGACGCTGCCCTCGTCGGCCTGGTGCGCCGAGAAGGCGCCGGACTGCCAGAGCATCGCGTCGACGAGGGTCGTCTTGCCGTGGTCGACGTGCGCGATGATCGCCACGTTCCGGAGGTCGCTGCGTTGTGCCACGACATTCCAGGCTACTGACGACGGCCGTGTCTCAGGTCGCTACGGACGCCGGAGGCACGGACACCTCGGTGAGCCAGCGGTCGATGTCGGCGACTGCGGCCTGGGCGAGGTCGGGCGGCATGGCCGAGTGGGTGATCGAGGCCTTCGCGAGCCGGGCGAGGTCGGCCCGCGAGTAGCCGAGCGCGTCGCGCACGGCGACGTACTGCTCGACCAGTGACGCGCCGAACAGCAGCGGGTCGTCAGCCGCGATCACGACCGGTACGCCGGCGGCCTCCAGTCGGCTGACCGGAAGGTCCGCGGCCTCGGCGAACACGCCCAGCGCCAGGTTGGAGGCCGGACAGACCTCACACGCGATCCCGCGATCAGCCAGCAGCGCCATCACGTCGGCGTCTTCGACCGCTCGCACACCGTGACCGATCCGGACCGGCTCGAGCGCCCGGATGGTCCGCTCGACCGAGTCGGCTCCGAGCAGCTCACCCGCGTGCGGCATCGCGCGAAGCCCACCGTCGCGCGCGATCCGAAACGCCTTCGCGAAGGTCTCCGGCGACCCCTGCCGCTCGTCGTTGGACAGGCCGAACCCGATCACGCCGTCCGCCGCGAAGCGGACAGCGAGGCGGGCGAGCGTCTCGGCCTCCCACGGCGGCCGGGTCCGGTTGCCCGCGACGATGAGGCGTACGCCGACACCACTGGCCGCTTGCGCCGCGGCTGCCGCGGCGCAGAACACCTCCATCGCGGTGACGAGGTCGCCGAGTCGCGCGGCGTAGCCGGTCGGCGTGATCTGTAGCTCGAGCCAGCGCGAGCCGTTGGCGGCCTCGTCCTCGGCGATCTCGCGGATCAGCCGCTCGATGTCGGCCGGGCTGCGCAGCACGCCGCGGGCGAGGTCGTACAGCCGTTGGAACCGCGGCCAGCCGAGCAGCCGCCAGTCGTCGGAGACCTCGTCGACCAAGCGTTCCGGGAGGCGGATGCCGTATCGCTCGGCGAGGTCGATGAGGGTGGTGTGGCGCATGCCGCCGGTCAGGTGCAGATGCAGGTGCGCCTTCGGCAGCGCGACCAGGTCCGCCTCCGTCATCGCCCGACCATAAGGTGACGGGATGCGGATCGCGACGTGGAACGTGAACTCCGTCGGCGCCCGGCTGCCGCGGCTCAACGAGTGGCTCGAGCTCGCCCAGCCGGACGTCTTGTGCCTTCAGGAGATCAAGTGCGCCAGCGACGCGTTCCCGGGCGAGCGGGCCCAGGAGCTCGGTTACGAAGTCGCTGCGCATGGCGAGGGGCGCTGGAACGGCGTCGCGATCCTGTCCCGGGTCGGCCTCGACGACGTCACCCGCGACTTCCCCGGCCAGCCGGCGTACGCCCCACCGCCCGACGAGGACGACCCGGCGCTGATCGGCACCCCGCCGAAGGTGGAGGCGCGCGCGGTCGGCGCGACGTGCGACGGCGTGCGGGTGTGGTCGCTGTACGTCCCCAACGGGCGGACGCTGGAGAGCCCTCACTATGCCTACAAGCTCGAATGGCTCGCCTCGCTGCGCACCGCGGTCAGCGCGGAGATCGCTGCGAACGACCGCTTCGTGATCACCGGCGACTTCAACATCATCCCGACCGACGACGACGTGTGGGACATCACCAAGTTCGCCGACTCCACCCACGTCACGAAGCCGGAGCGCGACGCGTTGCAGGCGCTGCGAGACCTGGGCCTGCACGACGTCGTCCCGCGTGCGATGAAGTACGACACGCCCTACACCTACTGGGACTACCGCGCCGGGATGTTCCACAAGAACCAGGGCATGCGCATCGACTTGTTCTACGCGACGGCTGCGCTCGCCGGCGAGGTCAAGGACGCGTACGTCGATCGCGACGCGCGCAAAGGCACCGGCCCGTCAGACCACGCGCCGGTCGTCGTCGACCTCGGCTGAGCGCCGCATCCGGCTGATGACGCCGCCGAAGATCGCGACGCCTGCCACGATGAGCGCCGCCGGTACGACGAGCAGCCAGTGCAGGTGCACGCTCGTCGTGTGCGTCAGCAGGTAGCTGCCGGCGACGCACAGGAAGCCGACTCCGGACACGAGGGACCACGGGTCGAGCTCATGCGAGCGCATCACGTACCTCCAGATCGCCGAAACCGTCTTGCAGTTGCAGGGTCAAGGTGCCGTCGTGAGCCGTCGGTGAGGCTGAGACGTGCTCGTCGAGCCCGGTGCCGTCCTGCTCGTGCCCGAACAGGTAGACGCGGCCGGCGCCGACCTTCGCCTCGACGACCACGCCCATCCCTCGCGGCACCGTCACGATGAGCCGGCCGGCGCCGAGGCGTGCGTCGACGGTGGCCGAGGTCGTGGGGTCGAGTCGGGTGAGGTCGAGGTCGGCCTTTCCGGCGCCGAGGACGTACGACGACGCCAGGTCGCCCGACACCGGCGCCCAGTCGCGGGTGCCCGCACTCCAGGTGAGGTTGCGAGGCAGGGCGTTCGCGATCCCGAGCATCGCCACGAGCAGCAGACCGATCGGGATCATCGCCCGCGCCCGGCCGACGAAGGCGCCGATGACCAGGCCCAACCCGGCAACGGCGACACACACCGCGAGCACGTCGGCGGGCTGCGGATGCGCAGCCCCCGAGCTTGCGACGAGAGCGAGTACGCCGACGGCGAGGACGACCGCGGCGAACGTCAGCCACCCGAGCCACGCCCGCTCGCGAGGCCGGATCGGGGCGCTGGGTGCGGCCACCCACTCGACCGGCGGGGTTGCGGACGCCGTCATGGTGGGCGCTGACGGCGCCGGCGCGGCCTGCCGCGGCGGGAACAGTCCGTGACCGTGCTGGCGCCCGATCAGCTCGGTCAGCAGCAGAGCCGCGATGACCGCGACGGCGGCCGCGCCGTACTCGTGGCCGAAGATGTGCGCCGTCGCCAGGAAGATCACGACACAGACCGCGATCAGCGCCAGGAGGATTACTTGGCGGAGGTCGACCCGCCCGCCTGTCGTGAACCAGCGTTCGAGCCGCGTCTCGGGCGAGGCCTCGTCGGGGATGAGGGCCCAGGCGACGACGTAGATGATCACACCCGCGCCCCCGAAGACGGTCAGCGCGGCGAGCACGATCCGGAAGATGACGGGATCGATGTCGAAGTAGCGAGCCGCCCCTTGGCAGACGCCGGCGACGACTCTCCCGTCGTGGGCGCGGGTGAGCCTTCGCCGCTCGCCCGCGGGCATGTCAGCTGTGGTCATGTCCTCGATCGTGCTGCGGCCGGGTCGGCGTGCCATCAGGGATCAACCCTGAGATCGACCCTGAACTTGCCCGCTGCCCGGTTGGCAGCGCCCAGCCCGTGTGACGATCTGGGTATGGGCGCGTCGGAACCGGTGGCGCCGGTGCGACGGCTGTACCGGCAACGCAGCGGGCGGCTGGTCGCCGGAGTCGCCACCGGGCTGTCGGACCACCTCGGCGTCTCGGTCCTCTTCCTGCGGATCGGCTTCGTCGTCTCCATCGTCCTCGGTGGGCTCGGCGTCCTGCTCTACGCCGCATTCTGGGTCGTGGTGCCCGAGGCGGTCGAGGACGGCGGGCGTCCCGACCCGCAGGACTCCTCGCTTCAGCTGCTCGGATTCGCGGCTCTCGGCGCCGCCGTACTGCTGGTCGGGCAGCTGTTCGGCATCGGCGCCGAGCTGTTGTGGCCGGCGGCGGCCACCGTCACCGGCGCGGCCATCCTGTGGCGCCAGGCCGACGAGGCCAGCCGCAACCGCTGGCGAAGCGTCGCCGACCGGCAGCGCGCGGTCCTGTCCGGCGCCCGCGGGCGAACTGCGCTCCGCTACCTCGCCGGCGGCGGCCTCGTCCTGGCGGGAATGGGCTCGTTCCTGGCCACGCAGAACGCCTTCCCGGTGGCTCGCCGGGCGGCGCTCCCGGTCGTCGTCGTCACCCTCGGCCTGCTCCTGGTGCTCGGTCCGTGGTTGCTGCGCTACTGGCGCGAGGCCGCCGAGGAGCGGACCGCGCGCATCCGCGAGCACGAGCGGGTCGAGCTGGCCGGTCGGGTGCACGACTCGATGCTCCAGACGCTCACGTTGATCAACCGGCGCGCGGACGACCCGGAGCAGGTACGCCGTCTGGTCCGGCACTCCGAACGCGAGCTGCGCGGCTGGCTCTATCGCCCGCAGCCGGCCGCCGCATCGTTCCAAGCGTTGGTCAGCGCCGCGTGCGCCGAGGTGGAGGACGAGTACGACGTGGTCATCGACGTCGTCGCGGTCGGCGACCTGGCCGCCGGCACGACCACCGAGCCGATCCTGGCCGCGATGCGGGAAGCGGTCGTCAACGCCGCGAAGCATTCCGGTGAACGCACGATCTCGGTCTACGCCGAGGTCGGCGAGCAGGACGTCACCGTCTACGTACGCGACCGCGGCAAGGGCTTCAACGTGAAGGCTGTGCCGGCCGACCGGTTCGGCGTACGCGAGTCGGTCGTGCACCGCATGGAACGCCACGGCGGATCAGCGACCATCCGCTCGACTCCCAAGTCCGGCACCGAGGTGCAGCTGCGCCTGCCCCTACCGTCGAAGGCTGCGATCTAGTGCCGCGGCCTCGCGTCGTGCTGGTCGACGACCACTCGCTGGTCCGCTCCGGGGTCCGCTCCGAGCTCGGCGACCGGCTCGACGTCGTCGGTGAGGCGGCGGACATCGCCGAGGCGATCGAGTGCATCCGCCGGACCGATCCCGACGTCGTCCTGCTGGATGTGCACCTGCCCAGCGGCACGGGCGATCACGTGATCAGCGCGGTGCACGCCGACCACCCGAAGCCGAGGTTCCTCGCGCTGTCGGTCTCCGACTCCCCTGACGACGTGATCCGGGTGATCCGGGCCGGAGCTCGCGGGTATGTCACCAAGAGCATCAGCGGCGACGACCTCGCCGCCGCGGTCGAGCGGGTCGCGGCCGGCGACGCCGTGTTCTCACCTCGGCTGGCCGGGTTCGTGCTCGACGCCTTCGCGGCGGGTGCGCCCGCGGCACCGGATCCGGAAGAGCTCAACGTGTTGACGCCGCGCGAGCGCGACGTGCTGCGGCTGATCGCGCGCGGCTACTCCTACCGCGAGGCGGCCGAGGAGCTGTTCTTGTCCGTGAAGACGATCGAGACCCACGTGTCCGCGGTCTTGCGCAAGCTGCAGCTGTCCAACCGCCGCGAGCTGGCACGTTGGGCGAACGATCGCAGGCTGCTGCCCTAGCCGGGCGAGCTGCCGCTAGTGCAGATGCTCCTCGAAGTACGCGTATGCCCGACGCCAACCGTCGGTGTGAGCGCTGTCGACGTAGCGAAGTCCGGGCACGTGTTCGGCGAGGGCCCAGGCGCCGGTGTGCTTGACCATGAAGCCGTGCCCGGCCTCGGCGTACTCCTTGACGTCGTGTTCGACCCCGCAGGCGACCAGCGCCTTCTCGAGCCTCGCGGCGGCACCGCGATACATCCAGTCCTGCTTGCCGTACGACGCGACCACCGGGCAGGCGCCTGACAGCACTGCTTCGGCGTTTCGCGGGACCTGGCCGTAGTTCGGTGCGGCGACGTCGAATCCGCGACTCGCCGCGAGGATCGCGAAGCCGCCACCCATGCAGAACCCGATGATCCCGACCTTGCCCGTGCAGTCGTCGCGGGCGAGCAGGAACTGGCGCGCCGCGTCGATGTCCTCGAGGGCCCTACCGCCGCTGCCGCGCAGCAGGGTGCACATCGTCGCGAGCAGGCACTGCGGCGCGAAGCCGTAGGAGTAGAGGTCGGGGGCGAACGCGAGGTAGCCATGAGCGGCGACGGCGTCCGCCGTACGCCGGATGTCGTCGGTCAACCCGTACGCCTCGTGGATGAGCACGATGCCGGGTCGCGGTTCGGCTCCCTCGGGTGTCGCCAGGTACCCGCGAAGCCGTCCGTTGGGGGTGTCGTAGTGCGTGTCCGCCATCGCCGGCCGTTCAGGCCATCGGCTGCGGCGCGGTCGACAGCGCTTCCTCGAGGTGGGTCGTGTCGTTGAAGCGGCGTACGGTCCACTCCTCGCCAAGCACGACGATCTCGGAGATCGACCCGTTGTCCGCGCCGATCATTCCGAACGGTCGGCAGCCGGTCGCGATGGACATCGTCATGCCGATCACACCACCGTGTACGAAGGCGGCGACGCGCTGGTTCGGATGCGCGGCGTGGATGCGGCCGAAGCCCGCGCGCAGCCGCGCGGCGAACTCGCTGTTCGACTCGGCGCCGGGAATCGCGTCCCAGCGCTGTTCGGTGAACATCTGGATCGCGATCGGGTCGTGGGCCGCGGTCAGCTTGCGGAACTTCCAGCCCTCCCACTCCCCGAGGCCGACCTCGTGGATGTCGGGATCCACCTTCGGCTCGATGCCGAGCTTCGCGGCGAGGGGCGCGGCGGTCTGCTGGGTGCGCTGCAGCTTGCTCACGTAGATCGCGTCGAGCGGCTCGTGCTGGAGCCGCTCGGCCACCTTCAGCGCTTGACCCTCGCCGACCGGGTCCAGCGGGGGGTCGGTGTGCCCGTCGCACATCGGGCCCTCGACGCCCTCGACGGCCGGCGCGGACTCGCCGTGGCGGACCAGCAGGATCACGGTGCCGCCGGGCGGCGGGGCGTATCGGTACTGGCGGTATTGCGGAGCGTCGGCCTCGGTCACCCTGTCACGGTATGCGGACGACTGTGGCGGATCGTCACCGCCGTCCGGGGCAACCACCGCTGTTCGCCGAACCTTCACGTTTCAACGTCAGATCTGCCCGCGCCACCTTGATTCGTGCAGGTTTGGTGCAGGTCGACCGCGTACCGCAGTTCCGTGAGCACCGCATCGCCACGATCGTCTGCCTTCATGGCTCCGTCGGCCCGCCAGCCGCCCGAATGCCGACCGGCGCCGCCACGCGCCGACCGTACGCCAAGTCGACTCGAGGGGCACCCCGGTTTGTTGAGCGCGACCGGCAGCGGGCTACTCCGGTGTCTCCACGCTTCGCCGGTGCGGCTGACTGTGGCGGATCGTCACCGCCATCCGCGCCCCGACGGCGCGCGCGGTCTTGGGCACCGTGTGCTCCCACTCCTGCTGGCAGGCGCCGCCCATCACGACGAGATCCCCGGCGCCCGGCGCCAGCTCGTGGGCGATCCGGCTGCTGCCGCGCCGACGCAGCAGGAAGCGCCGCCGCGCGCCGAGCGAGACCGTCGCGACCATCGGTTCGTCCATCACCAGCCGGTTGCGGTCGCCGTGCCACGCGACGCTGTCACGACCGTCGCGGTAGAGGTTGACCCACACGCTGTCGAAACCCACGTCGTACCGCTGCGAGAGCAGCCGGCAGATCTCGGCGAGCAGCGGCGGCACGTGCGCGGCGTCGGTGGACCAGCCGGCGGTCAGTCGCGGCTCGAGCACCTGCTTGTCCCACATCGTGACCGTCCGCTGCTGCCAGCGCGCCTCACGAGCGAGGACCTCGAACACCGAGTCGGAGCCGGCCAGCCACCCGGGGCAGTAGTCCACCCACGATCGGGCGTCGAGCTCGATCCGGCGCAACCCGTCGTACGACACGTCGATCCGCGGCTCACCCCCGTCGAGCAGTGACGGCTGCCACGCGACGTCCGGCGTCATGACAATCACTAGGCGACGAGCCCGGTGACGCGGGCCTCGTCGTAATGGCGGTCACACCACTGCCGGAACGTCTCACCGAACGCGTCGAGCAGATCGACGGCACGCGCCATCTCCTCGTACTCGGCATCAGTGAGCGCAGGTGGCGCCGGCAACGGCTCGTCAGGATCGGGCGGATCCGGATCGGCGAACAGCGGCAGCCCGTCGGCGATCTCCTCGGGAGGTTCCGGCTCGACCACCAACGGCTCCGGAACCGGGAACCAGGTCGGATGCTTCGTGTAGCGATGACCGAGGAAGCTGATCCAGGTTTCCGTCCCGTCCGGGTTGACGTCGACGTGCCAGAGCTTCTTGGTCTTCAGGTCGTGGTGCAGCTTGCACTTCGGGCCGAGGTTGTCGCGGTCGGTCCGCCCCGGATCGGTACGCCGGTCGTACTCGCGGCGGTGATCGATCTCGCAGTCGATCGACGGACGCGAACACCCGGGCATCCCGCAGGTCGGCTTGTCCGCGACGATCAGGCGGCGGAGAGCGGCCGACGGCCGGTAGGAGCGGCGACCGAGGTCGAGGGTGTCGCCGGTGAGCGGGTCGAACACCAGCCGGCGCAGCATCGTGTCCGCGGCGATCCGCCGCGCTGTCTGCGCCGTGATCGGTCCGTACCCGACGAGCTCACCCGGGCGGTCGTCCTGCCCGAGCATCGTCGTGAGATCGACCCGCACGTGAGTCTCACCGCGGGGCACGGGCCGTCCGTCGGCGATGCCCGCTCCCGGCTCGTTCAAGACCAGGTCGGCCAGAGCGTGGAATCGGCGGACGCCGACGTTGCGGTCGTCACCCGCGCGAGCCATCGCCTCCGCCAACTCGTCGACCGCGTCCGCCATCCGGCGAGCGAGAACGGCGTCTCCGGTCGCGACCAAGGTCGCGGTCTCGTCCGGGAGCGGATAGAACCGCACGTCGGCGCAGTCCTTTGCTGCCGCGGCCCGGTCCACAGCGCCATCCGGGTCCATCGCGATCACGAGCCGGCGGGCGGCGCGCGCGGTCTCGCCGGGTGTCCAGCCACGCTCCACCGCCAGGGCGACCACCTGGCAATCGACGGCCTCGGCCACTCGCGGTGAGCAGTTGGTCGTCGCCTTCTCTACCGCCTTGACGTGCGCGAGTGAGATCTCGCCGCGCGCCATCGCCTCCCACGACGCAGGCAGGCACTCCGCGATCCGCTCGACGAGCGCCACCTGCGACATCGCGGTCGGGTAGGCGACGTGTGTCTCGCAGGCCAGCTCCTGAGCGGTCAGCATCAGACCTTCATGGCGGGGGTCGAGATTCAGCGCGCCTCGAATCCCGTGAAGCGCCTCGTACGTCGGAACCATCTGCTGCGCGCTCACCCAAGCAGCGACCTTGGCCCACAGCGCCGCCACCGTCACCGCGGTCTCGGCGGTCATCGGTTCGGTGTTGAGCCGGCTCAGCTCGGCGACGAGCGCAGGCCCCACCTTCATGCTCGCGGCGACCTCGACCCGCTCCGCAGTCTTGCGGTGGAGCCGGTTGAGCTGCGCCTGCATGTATCGAACATACGTTCGATCATGGGTCAGGTCAAGAGCAAAAGCGCTTTATTTTCAACGATTTTCTTCCACAGGCTTCGCGCCCCCGCACCATCCCTTCGACGGCTACGAACGCGGCGGCGAGTCGCCGTACGTCGTCTGCAGACCGCCGGACTGGATGTAGCGGCCGCCGGCAGCGACGCCCACCGGCGCGATCGCGTCGAGCCGGGCCAAGTCTTCCGCCGCGAGCGTGACGTCGCAGGCGCCGACGTTCTCTTCGAGGTAAGCGCGGCGTTTGGTGCCGGGGATCGGTACGACGTCCTCGCCCTGCGCCATCACCCAGGCGAGCGCGAGCTGCCCCGGCGTACAGCCCTTGTCGGCGGCCATCGAGCGCACCGCATCGACGAGCTCGAGGTTCTT
>DASZRO010000110.1 GCA_035550055.1 Mycobacteriales bacterium
CGGCGCCGGGCGCGAAGCCCGGCAAGGGGACCGGCGACGTCGTACTGCCGCCGGGCGGAGCGATCGCGGGCGCCGGGCCCGGCGCGATGAGCGCGCCGCCGGTGAACAAACCCAAGCCGAAGCCGGCCAATCGACCGGCAGCCAACCGTTCGAACAAGCGCAAGCGACGAGGACGACGATGACGACCCAGCCCGACGACCCCGAGATCCCTACGGACGACGAACAGTCGCAGGACGACGCGACGCCCCGCGCGGACACGACCGCCGCCGGCGTGGCGCTGCTCGAGCGTGAAGGCGACATCGCCGCGGACTACCTCGAGGCGCTGCTCGACATCGCCGATCTCGATGGGGACATCGACATCGACGTCGAGGCGGACCGGGCGAGCGTGTCGATCATCGGCGAGGGCCTCGGCAGCCTGATCGGACCGGGGGGCGCGACGCTCGACGCGTTGCAGGAGCTGACCCGCCTCGCCGTCTACCGGGAGACCGGGGTGCGCAGCCGGCTGATGCTCGACATCGGTGGACATCGGGCCCGCCGCCGGGCTGAGCTGGCCCAGATCGGCCGTGAGGCGGCGGCGCGGGTGCTCGCCAGCGGCGAGCCGGAGCGCCTCGCCCCGATGACGCCGTTCGAGCGCAAGGTGGTCCACGACGCGGTGACCGCGACCGAGGGCGTCAAGAGCGAGTCGGAAGGCGAGGAGCCGCAGCGCCGAATCGTCGTCAGCCCTGCCTGACGACCCGGCGGTCGCACCACCCCAGGCGAGCCTGGTCTTCGGTGCCGACACCGACCGCGCGGCGCGCTACGCGGTGCTGCTCGCGACGATCGGGATCGAGCGAGGTCTGCTCGGCCCTCGGGAGGCCGACCGGATCTGGGGCCGCCATCTGTTCAACAGCGCGGCCCTTGCCCCGCTCGTCGCCTCGTCGGCCACCGTCGTGGACCTCGGCTCGGGCGCCGGGCTGCCGGGCATCCCGCTGGCGCTCGCCCGGCCAGACCTCCGGGTCGTGCTGCTGGAACCGATGGCGCGGCGGGTCCAGTTCCTCGAGGAGTGCGTGCGCGAGCTCGGTCTGGGAAACGTGACGGTGCATCGCGGCCGCGCGCAGGACGGCGTACCCGTCACTGCCGACGCGGTGACGGCCCGCGCTGTCGCGCCACTCGCCGCGTTGGCCGCGCTCGCGTTCCCGTTGTGCCGGCGCGACGGCGTGCTGTATGCCCTGAAGGGCGCCAAGGCGGCCGCCGAGGCTGCCGAGCTCGACCGGGGTGGCGGCTTCGTGTCGATCATCCACAACCTGACGGATGCCGACGACGAACCCGCTACGGTCGTCGAGGTGCGTCGATCGAACAAGCGAGGTAGGAAGGCGCCGTGACGATCGGACCGCTTGAGCCGAGCCGGCCGGTCGATCTCCCCGGCCCGCCCAGCGAGGTTTCACGTGAAACCGAGGCTGCCCCGCAGGACGTTCCCAGCCAGGCGGTTTCACGTGAAACGTCCGACGGTTGGCCGGGCCCGGCGCAGACCCGGGTGCTGACCGTCGCCAACCAGAAGGGTGGCGTCGGCAAGACGACGAGCACGGTCAACCTGGCCGCGGCGCTGGCTCAGCACGGCTTGAAAGTGCTGGTCGTCGATCTCGACCCGCAGGGCAACGCCTCAACCGCGTTCAACCTCGAGCACAGCCGCTCGACGCCATCGATCTACGACGTACTGGTCGGCAAGCGCCGTCTCGACGAGGTCGTCGTCCCGGTCCCCGGCATGACCAACCTGTGGTGCGCTCCCGCGACGGTCGACCTGGCCGGCGCGGAGAGCGAGCTCGTGAACACGGTCGCGCGGGAGTTCCGCCTGGCACGTGCGCTGCAGTCCGAAGCCGGCGGGATGGACTACGTGTTCATCGACTGCCCGCCCTCGTTGGGCTTGCTCACGGTGAACGCGCTCGTGGCGGCCCCGGAGGTGCTCATCCCGGTCCAGTGCGAGTTCTACGCTCTGGAGGGGTTGGCGCAGCTGCTCGACACGGTCGAGCTGGTGCGAAGCCACCTGAACGCCCGGCTCACGGTGTCCACGATCCTGCTCACGATGTACGACGGGCGCACTCGGCTGGCGGACCAGGTCGTGGCCGACGTGCGGAGCCATTTCGGGTCCCGGGTGCTCAACGAGGTCATCCCGCGAAGCGTGCGGGTCTCGGAAGCCCCAGGATTCGGCCAGACGGTGATCACCTACGACCCGTCCTCGCGAGGCGCGGTCGCCTACCGTGCCGCGGCATACGATCTGGCGATGCGGGCGCCCCGGACGACGTCGTGAACGTGCGCAAAGGCGGCCTGGGCCGCGGTCTCGGCGCACTGATCTCGGCGTCGCCGGCAGGTGACCCAGACGCGGGTGCCTACTTCGCCGACCTCCCGGTGGAGTCGATCGAAGCGAACCCGTGGCAGCCCCGCGACGTCTTCGACGAAGAGGCGATGGCCGAGCTGGTCGCGAGCATCCGCGAGGTCGGGGTGCTGCAGCCGGTGGTGGTCCGCGAGCTCGACGGCGACCGGTTCCAGCTGGTCATGGGCGAACGACGGCTCCGCGCGTCGCGGGAGGCCGGCCAGGCCACGATCCCGGCGATCGTGCGCCAGACCGGCGACGACGTCATGCTGCGTGACGCGCTGCTGGAGAACCTGCACCGCCAGCAGCTCAACCCGCTGGAGGAGGCCGCGGCCTACAGCCAGCTGCTCGAGGAGTTCGGCGCCACCCACGAGGAGCTGGCCGCCAGGATCGGCCGCTCCCGGCCCCAGATCAGCAACACGATCCGGCTGCTCGCGCTGCCGCCGACCGTCCAGCGGCGCGTCGCGGCGGGCGTGCTGAGCGCGGGCCACGCCCGGGCGCTGCTCGCGTTGCCCGACGCCGACGCTCAGGAGCGCCTCGCCGCCCGCATCGTCGCCGAGGGCATGTCGGTGCGGGCCACGGAGGAGGCCGTCACCTCGGGACTGGTCGAGACCAAGGTCCACGCCCGTCGCCGCAAGCCGCTGGCGTCGCCGGCGCTGGAGCGGCTTTCCGAGCAGTTGTCGGACCTGCTGGAGACCCGCGTGACGATCGAGCTCGGCCGTCAGCGCGGCAAGCTCACCGTGCAGTTCGCGTCGATGGGTGACCTCCAGCGGGTGCTGCAGGTCCTTGCTCCCGAGGTGGTCGCGGGTCAGCCGCTGACCGCCGACGAGGACTGAGCCCGCCCGTTCCGCGTGGCCGGCACTAGCCCGAATGGCTGACCGGCGATAGAGTCCCGCTTCGGCGATCTCCCCGTCGTCGTCCGGAGGGCGTTGTGCAGCCATGACCCGTCGACTGGTCAACATCACCCTGGACAACCTCGACGACCTGCCCGGGCGCTGCCGACGCTGCGTGTTCTGGGAGCTCGACCCCGTCGCCGGTAGCAAGGCCGCCGAGAACGGCGACACCGAGTTCGAGAAGGAGTCGTGGGTCTCCGCCGCCCTGCTGGAGTGGGGCAGCTGCGGCAAGATCGTCTACGTCGATGGCGTGGCCGCAGGTTATGTCATGTTCGCCCCGCCGTCGTACTCACCGAGGTCCGTCGCCTTCCCGACGTCGCCGGTGAGTGCCGATGCGGTGCTGTTGAGCGTGGCTCACGTGCTGCCGGAGTTCGCCGGCGGCGGCCTGGGCCGGATGCTCGTCCAGGGCGTCGCCAAGGACCTCGTTCGGCGCGGCGTCAAGGCGATCGAGGCGTTCGGGGACGCGGCCTGGGACGGTGTCGGCCACTGCGTGATCCCCGCGGAGTACCTGCTCGCCGTGGGCTTCAAGACCGTGCGGTCCCATCACCGCTATCCGCGACTGCGGCTGGAGCTGCGCTCGGTCGCGTCGTGGCGTGAGGACGTCGAGGTGGCCCTCGAGCGGCTGCTCGGCTCGATGGCCGGGGAAGGTCCGCTACGCACCGGCGCCTTCAGTGCACCGCGCGCGGTGACGCCGATCAGCAGCCCCAACTGACTCTCCGGCGTGTCGCAGGGCGTCCGCGGCCGGCGCCGTGAGAGGCTGACCGAAGCCAGTTGCCGGCGGCACAGCGCCCGCCCAACGAGTGGCCTTGGAGCGCCAAGTGCGCGAGCAGGGGTTCACCCTGGACGGAAGGTCGAGTCGTATCCGCCGCAAACGTCTCATGCCGTGGTCGACGGTTGGCCGTAATCAGTAGCGCCGAACTCAGCCGGCGAGCGCGCTGAGCCGGAACTGCCCGGTGGGCACGTCGAGGTGCTCCGGGAGGTAGAGCCGCTGCAGCGCCGCCACGACGGCTTCCGCGACCGCGTCGCGAAACTCGCTGGTGGCCAGCCGCGCCGCGTCGCTCGGGCTGCTGAGATAGCCGGCTTCCAGGCGCACCGCGGGCATCCTGGTCAGCCGCAGCAGCTCCCAGGACTTCGGGTGGGTCCGGCAGTCGAGCAGGTCGGTGCGCGAGGTGACCTCTCGCACGATCAGGTCGGCGAGCCTGGCGCCGATCACGGAGTGGCCGCTCTGGCCGGGACGCGCCGCGCCGTAGAAGTAGCAGGCGACCCCGCTGGGCTCGCCGCTGGCGGCCGCGTCGTGATGCAGCGAGACGACGAGCTCGGCGGCTACCTCGTTGGCGAACCGGGCGCGTTCGGTCTCGGGCGGATGGGTGTCTGCGCTGCGGGTGAGGTAGGTCGTCACGCCGAGCGCGCCGAGCCGACCCTCGATGCGGGTCGCCAGGTCGAACGCGAGCTCAGCCTCGGTCAGGCCGAACCCGCTCACTCCCTCGTCACTGCCGCCGTGGCCCGGGTCGAGCACGATCGTGCGTCCGGTGAGGTTCTGCCCGCTGCGACGCAGCCGCTCCTCCTCGCGACGCTCCGAAGGCGAGCCGCCGGTGACGGTACGGCGCAACCGCTCGAGGGCCCGCAGCGTGTCGGGTCCGAGCGTGCCGTCGGCGCGCAGCCCGACGTTGCGCTGGAACTCTCGCAGCGCAGCGTCGGTCGCCGTGCCGAAGATGCCGTCACAGCGTCCGGGATCGAAGCCGAGATCGAGCAGGCGCTGCTGGAGCACCGCGACGTCGTCGCCCACGAACGGCCGGTTGACCGTGAACGACAGCACCCGGTCGCCGAAGCGCCAATGCGCCTCGTCGAGGCAGCGGTAGGTCTCCGGCCCGACGATCCCGTCGATCCGCAGTCCGCGCGACTGCTGGAAGCCGCGCACCGCGCGATCGGTCGCGTCGTCGAACACGTCGCCGTCGGCGCCGGCCTCGGTCGAGGCGAGATCGAGCAGGCCGAGGCCGCTCAGCTTGGCTCGGATCTCGGCGACGCCGTCACCGCGATCCCCGCGCCGGAACTCCACCACGCTGCGATGCTACGCAGCCGGCAAGGCGGCGCCAGTGCTCAGAGGTAAGCCTCGAGGTCGCGCAGCAGCGCGGCCTTCGGCTTGGCCCCGACGATGGACTTGACGACCTCGCCACCCGAGAACACCGACATGGTCGGGATCGACATCACCTGGTAGCGCCGGGTGATTTCCGGGTTCTCGTCGGTGTTGACCTTGACGACGCGGATCTTGCCTGCGTTCTCGGTCGCGATCTCTTCGAGAACGGGCGCCACCATCTTGCACGGGCCGCACCACTCCGCCCAGAAGTCGACGAGCACAGGTACGTCGCTGCCGAGCACTTCGGCGTCGAACGTGGCGTCGGTCACTGCGGTGGTTGCGGCACCCATCGTGGTCTCCTGAGTCGGTCGGATGTTGTGATCAACGAGGCGCCGGGCGTGGTTGTTCCCGGCGTCTGTCAGTGCTGGTCTTCGAGGTAGCGCTCGACGTCGATGGCCGCGGCGCAGCCGCTGGCGGCCGCGGTGATCGCCTGCCGGAACGTCCGGTCGACGAGGTCGCCGCAGGCGAACACGCCTGGCAGGTTGGTCCGGGTGCGCGGCGAGTCGACGACGACGTAACCCTCGGCGTCGAGCGTCACCTGGTCACGTACCAGCTCGCTGCGCGGGTCGTGGCCGATCGCGACGAACACTCCGCCGACCGGCAGCGTCGACGTCTCACCGGTCGTGACGTCTTCGAGGACGAGTCCGCTGACCTTGTCCTCGCCGGCGACCTCCTTCACGACGCTGTTCCACGCGAACTTGATCTTCGGGTTGTCGTGTGCGCGGTCGGCCATGATCTTCGAGGCGCGCAGCGCGTCGCGCCGATGCACGATCGTCACCGACTCGCCGAACTTGGTCAGGAACGTGGCCTCCTCGACTGCGGAGTCACCGCCGCCGACGACCGCGATCGGCTGGTCGCGGAAGAAGAAGCCGTCACAGGTGGCGCACCAGGAGACGCCCCGCCCGGACAGCTCCTTCTCGCCGGGCACCCCGAGCTCGCGGTACGCCGAGCCCATCGCGAGGATCACCGTGCGTGCCAGGTGGGTCTCCCCGCCGACGCTCACCCGCTTGACCTCACCGGTCAGGTCGAGCTCCGTTGCGTCGTCGGTGATGATCTCGGCGCCGAACTTCTCTGCCTGCTTGCGCATCATGTCCATGAGCTCTGGACCCATCACACCGTCGGGGAAGCCCGGGAAGTTCTCGACCTCCGTGGTGTTCATCAGCGCGCCGCCGAACTGGAAGCCCTCGATCAGCAGCGGATGCAGGTTCGCGCGAGCGGTGTAGATCCCGGCGGTGTAACCGGCCGGGCCTGATCCGACGATGATGACGTCGCGCACCCCATCGGGCATGTTCGCTCACTTCCTCGCCGCGGCCGGGCGGCGTGCCCGCCGGCGGTGTCCTCGCCGCAACACCGATCCTAGGAAGGTCATTCCCGTGCAAGGCTGGCAGGTGTGTCCGAGCGGTCGGTGGTCATGCGCTGCGCCGTGCACTCGGGACGGGCGGCACACGACGAGTGCCCGGTGTGCGGGCGGGCCCGCTGCGACGACGACGTCCGGGAGTTCGGTTCCCGCGGCTGCGCCGCCTGCGTCGTAGACCAAGCGCCGGCGCGGCCCGTCTCTGCGCTGGCCGCGGTGGTGTCGGCCGCCGCGCCGATCGTCCCCGTGGCTGGCGTGGGCGGCTGGATCTACTCGCAGTACGTCGAGGTCCACATCTTCTCGTGGCTGGTTCCGGCGCTGATCGGGGTCGCGGGTTCGTCCGCATCGAGCGCGCTCGCGGCGCGGCGCACGCCGATGAACGCTGCCCGCCAGGTCAACAGGATCTGCGTCCTGACCGGCGCGGTCGCCGCCGTGCTCGGTACGGCGCTCGGCTTCCGGCTGTTCCCCCACGGTCCGCACGACCCGTTGCACCCGTGGCACGAAGTCGGCCTGCCCTACCTCGCCGCCGCAGTCGCCGCGGTGCTCTGGCCGCTCGCGCTCGGCCCGCCGCGGCGCAGCGAGCCGCGCGAGCCGTGAGGTATCAGCTCGCCGACAGCAGCTGGAAGTCGAGCAGTGAGCTGTCGTCGCAGGCCGGCGCCACGACGTACACGTCGATCTCGCTGCTGTCCTGCGGGTCGGTGAAGACGAGGACCAGCGCCGGCACGTGCCGCAGGTGGGCCTGCGGGTTGGACCAGCGCGCGTAGTCGACGGCGAGCGGTGCGGCCCCCGGCGTGTCGGTGATGAACGCGGCACACGCCAGGAGCTTCTGTGGCGAGTTGACGTAGGGCCGTAGCGGCGCCGGAACGAGCCCGACGGCGCTGAACTGCTGGCTGAACGACGATCCGGAACGGGCGGCATCGGCCGGCGGCTGGGCCACCGAGTTCTTGTGGACGGAGGCAGCGGTCGGAGCCGGGGCGATCGGCGCCTGGCCGCTGTCCGGGACCGGAGCGCTGCCGGCGCCGTTCGCGGCACCGACCGGGGTGCCCGCCGTCAGCCCGCCGGTGACCAGGCTGGGGGCGAGTGCGGCGAGCGAGGTGGGGGTGTAGGTCCGGCCCGTGTCCTCGCTCAGCAGGGGCTGGCGCGCGGTGGTGGCGACCAGCGGTGCTGGACCGGCGCTGGCCCCAGCATTGGTCGAGGGGTGGTGGCCGCCGCGCGTCGCCAGGATCGCCGAGACCGACGCGATGAGCACGACGGCCGCGGCCGCCGCCCCGGCCCACGCCGGGTTCACCCGCCGGCGCTGCCGTACCTGGGTGAGGTCGGGGACGACGGTGTCCTCCGCGGACTGCTGACCGGCGCCGGCGAGCGCTCGATCCAGCCGGGCGGCGACGTCGGCGGGGATCGAAACGGGGCCGAGGCCGTGAAGGGCGGCGGCCGCGGCGTCGAGCGTTGCCGCGCGAGTGGCACATTCCTCGCAGGTCGCGAGATGGTCGGTGGCGGTGCGGGCCTGCCGGCGCCCGAGCAGTCCTTCGGCGAGCTCGGCGAGCTCGTCGAACGACAAGTGCTGCTCGCTCACCGGGTCTCTCCTTCGGTTGCGGGTCTGGCGTCGTCGGTCTCGGTTTGGACGCGCTCGGCCGCGCCATCGTTCCGATGCGGGTGCTCGGTGTCGCGTCGGGGGTCGAGATCGTGAAGCTGCTGCGCCAGGCGAGCGCGGGCCCGGGCGCAGCGGCTCTTGACGGTCCCGGACGGGACGTCGAGGATCGCCGCCGCCTCCTCGACGCTGAACCCCTCGATGTCGACCAGGACTACCGCGGCGGCCTGCTCGGCCGGCAGGGTCCGCAACGCGGCCGTGACGGCCAACGCGGTCTCGTGGGCGCCGATGTCGTCGGGCGCACTCGTCGCGGGGTCGGTGAGCAGCGGTTGTGTCGGGCGCACCGCCCGTCGGCGCGCAAAGTCCAGGCACGCGTTCACGACGATGCGGTGCAGCCAGGTGGTGACCGCCGAGTTGCCGCGGAAGCTACGGGCGCCGCGGTGTGCCGACAGCAACGCGTCCTGTAGGGCGTCCGCGGCGTCGTCCGGGTTCCCCAACGTGCGCAGCGCGACCGCCCACAGCCGGTCGCGGTGGCGGGTGACCAGCGCCGCGAATGCCGCAGGGTCACCTGCGACGTGCTGCGCGAGCAGCTCGGCGTCGCTCACCGTGCCCTCGGTCATCCCGGGCAGGCTATCGGCGAAGTCGGGCGGCGACGGTCAGCGCAGCAGCGCGACTTCGGAGATGCCCAGCGAGAAGTCACCGGTCGAGGTCTGCGGCAGCGAGGTGATCCAGATCAGCCAGTAGCGGGCGGTCGCCGCCTTCGTCAGCCGCAGCGTGAGGGCGGCTGGGCTGCCGTCGCGGCTGGCGACGACCGGCAGGTCATCGGCAGCGGTGGGCCGGTCGTCGCCGGCACGGATCTCGAGGTCTGCGCCCGGGTCGGACATCAGCAGCCGGACCGTGTCGACGTCCTTGGGGCGACCGAGGTCGACGAGCAGTCCGACGCCGTCCTTCAACGATCCGAAGTGGGCGTTGCCGTGATAGACGTCCGTGCTCCACGAGGTGGACGGGTCGTCGTCGACGGTCAGTCCCACGCCACCGGGGTCCTCGACGCCGTTGCCCTGCGGGTCGAAGCTCGTGACGGTCGGCGGCGTGGTCCAGACGAGCCGGGTGCCGGGCCCGCGCCCGTGCGGTTGGGTGAGCGTGGGCACCACAGTGCGGTCCTCGCCGGGAACCCTGCCGAGATCGCTGCCGGCCGCCCAGGAGGCGAAGCCCACGCCGGTGACGAGCAGCGGCGGGACGACCCACCACGCGACGCGACGCCATTGGTCGCGGCGAGGCGAGTCGGCGTCGTCGACCACGGCCACGAGCGGGGTCTGCGGAAGCGCGTCGAGCGCCCGGGCCACCGCTGCGGCGTCCGAATAGCCGCCTTCGAGGGCTCGGGCGGTGACCTCGTCGAGGGCCCGGCTGACCGAGCGGCGTTGCTGGCGCGGGTGCATGCCGTCGCCGCGGTTTGTGCCCGGCAGCCCGCGCCAGCCGGGCAGCGGCCACCGCCCGGTCACGGCGGCGAACAGCAGCGCGCCGAGACCACGCACGTCGGCGTACTCGTCTCGATCGCCACCGAGCTCGCGATGGGTTTCGAGACCGGTCAGCCGCGGGTTGCCGTCGGCGGCGACGATCACCTCGTCGGGATGCAGTGCGCCGTGGCCGGCGTCGGCACGCTCGGCGGCGGCGACGGCGTGTGCGCAGGCGGCGACCAGGTACGTCGCGACCTGGTCACGCAACGGCTCGCGGCCCACCAGGGCGGTCAGGGTCTGCCCGTACACCCATTCGCAGACCACCCACAGCGTGACCTGCCGGCCGACCGGCGTGAAGCCGACGTCGAGGATGCGGACCCATCGCGCGTCGGAGACGCTGCCTGCCCGCCCGGCCGCCGTCGTCAGCCGTTTGGCGTCGGTACGGGTGCGTCCGGCGATGAGGTGGATGGCGATGGTGCGGTCCAGCACGAGGTCGGTGCCTCGCCACAGCTGCTTGTCGCCGTCGGTGCGGCAGTGCTCGTCGAGCCGGTATCTGCCGTCGAGCAGGGCGCCGGCTTCGACCGTGGCAGCGGCCCGGGGATGGTTGGGCGCCACCCGCCGATGTTAGGCGCGAGGCCTACGCGAGCGGGCTCATGACGACCGACGGCGTCGCCGTCGGCGTGGGCGAGGCGGTGACGGGCGGCTCGATGGTGGACGCCCACGGCCGGGTCGCGCCGTACAGGCCGTCGAAGTAGACCGGCTCGATCTGGACGTCGGTGCCGGTGTGCGGAGCGGCGATCATCAGTCCGCCGCCGATGTAGATCGTGACGTGGTGGATGCTCGCCGGGTTGTTCATGTCGTAGGCCCAGAACAGCAGGTCGCCGGGTTCGAGCTCGGCCCACGTCGGGTGCGGTCCGGCGTTGTACTGGTCGGCCGCCACCCGGGGCAGCGTGATCCCGGCGTGGGCGTAGGACCACTGCACGAGCCCGCTGCAGTCGAAGACGTTCGGGCCGCTGCCGCCCCAGACGTAGGGGTCGCCGAGCCGGGTCCGCGCCCAGGCGATCGCGGCGGCGGCCACCGAGTTCGTGGCTTGCTGTGCGCCGTCGCCCACCGTGCCGCCTTCGGAGGTGACGGCGGTGGCGAACTCCGCGGCCCCTTGGGTGGACTGGGCCTGCTCGTCGGCTTTCTCGAGGCGCAGCACGGTGTCGCTGGCGTTTGCCAGCTCCGTGCGCTCGGTACGCAGGGCGAGCTGCACCGCGCTGCTGGCCCGGCTGGCCTGCGCCTGCAACGCGGTCACCCGAGCGGTGATGGCGGCGTCGCGCTTGTCGAGATCCTGCGCGGTCGCCACCGTGGCGGCCGCTGCGGCGGCGCTGCGCGACTCGTAGCCGATGACCGCGCTGGCGAGGTGGTAGCGATCGATCGCGTCCACCGGGTCCTCGCCGGAGAGCATGGTCGCGAGCAGGACCGGGTCGCCACCGCTCTCGTAGAGCGCGCGGGTACGCGCGATCAGGTCCTGCTGGGCGGCGGCGGCGCTGGCCTGGACGGCATCAAGGGCCTGGTCGGCCTGCTCCTGGTCGGAGACCGCCTGGCTCAGCTGCGCTTCCGCCTTGTCGTAGCGCTCGCTGGCGACCTCGGCCTGCGTCTGGAGCCGGTCGATCGACGTCGTGAGCGCGGCGGCCTGGGCGCGAGCGTCACCGATCGCAGTGGCGCTGGCCAGTGGCGACGTGGTGACGGCGAACGCGGCGGCGGCCAGGCCTGACAGTGCGATCAGACTGGTCGAGCGGCGAACGCACCCCCTGGTCAATCTTCCTCTTGGTTCGCGTCACCGTGCTCGTAGGCGACGAGCAGGCTGTGCATGAAGCCGAGGTGGCCGAACAGCAGGGTCTTGGCCTGGCGGCGGATGACGAGGTGCACGGTGCCGTCCTGGTCGACGGTGAACTCTCCCGAGTTGCCGCATTCCGCTGCCTGGTTGCTCGCGCCGGTGCACAGGTAGTCGCAGCCGAGGGGGATGTCCCCGGGCGGTGAAAGGGTCGCCTCCGCGGTCAGCTCGTTGCGGCAGTCGGCGGGCTGGTTGCCCGCGAGATACACCAGGGCGGCCTGGAAGGCGGTGTTCGCCGACTTGTCGCTGCCGTCGGCGTTGAACCAGGCTTGGCTGGCGGCGTACGCGGCGTTCTGCGCGTCGCTTTCGGCCTTCAGATGCGTCGCGATCGTGAAGAAGGTGTCGTAGCCCAACAGGCCCAGCACCGCCAGCGCCACGGCGATCTTGACGATTCCGGGGATCGCAAAGGCGCCACGATCGTTCCCGCAGTGCCGCATAGCCGGAAATCTCGGCGCGAAACGAGGCCTCCTTTACCTTGCGGCGGTCCTTGCCGGCTCGCGGCTAAACGTTTCTGCGCCCGATCGGCAGCATCCCCGCGAGCTGGTTGAGCTCGCGCACCCGCATCCGCCGGGCCAGCGCCAGGAAGCTGCCGAGCGCCACGGGAGCCGCCACGACGATCGCCGCCAACGACCCGCCGGTGCCGGTCCCGACCGCGTGACGGACCGCCAGCGTCAGCAGCTCGGCCGGTATCGCCGCGACCAGCGCGGCGACGAGCAGCCGGACGTAGGTGCGGATCACGTGGGTGCGGCGGGTGGCGTGCAGCCGGCGCCGGAGCTTCACTGCGAACACGGCGGTGCCCAGCAGGTAGGACACCGAGTAGCCGATCGCCAGCCCCACGACCTTGTTCGAACCGGACAGCACCTTGTAGAGCACGACGTCGAGCAGCAGGTTGATCGCGGTGATGACGAGGTTCACCAGTGCCGGGGTGCGCGCGTCGTGGACCGCGAGCCACGCGCGCAGCTGCATCTGGAAGGTCGAGAACGGGATCAGCCCGACCGCGAAGCCGATCAGCACCCGTCCGGTGAGAGCGGCGCCGGTATGGCTGGTGTGGCCGTGGGCGAGGACCAGGACGGCGATCGGAGAGCCGAGCGTGAGCAGCAGCAACGTCGCCGGGACGAGGACGACGCCGGCCAGCGACAGCCCTTCGGCCAGTGTGTGGGCGACCTCCGAGTCCTCGCCCGCTGTCCCGCTGCGACTCATCGACGGGAAAAGCGCGGTGATGACGGTGACCGCGACGACGGCGTACGGCAGGGAGAACAGCACGTAGCCGTAGGAGTACACGGCGAGCTCCCCCTTGCCGTGGTTGATCGCCTCGGCCAGGTCGGAGATGACGACGTAGCCCAGCTGGTTCGTGACGACGTAGCCCAGCACCCACCCGGCGAACGGGCCGGCTTGGCGCAGCCCCGACCCGCGCCAGTCCCATCGCGGGCGAAGCCGGAAGCCGACGTGGCGAAGTGCCGGGGCGAGCGCGACCGTCTGGAGCACGACGCCGGCGGTCGTCCCGATCGACAACACGAGGATCTGCCCGTGGGACAGATGTCCGGCACGTGGCGCCGTGTGGGTCATTGCGGCGAAGGTGATGCCGGAGCCGATCACCACCAGGTTGTTCAGGACCGGTGCCCACATCGGCGCCACGAAGCTGCCGCGCACGTTGAGGATCGCGCTGAGGATCGCGCCGAGACCGTAGAAGAGCAGCTGGGGCAGGAAGTAGCGCGCGAAGGTGACGGCGAGAGCCTTCTGCGCGGACCGGGCGTTGTGGGCGTACAGCGAGATGATGGCCGGCGCTGCGATGACCGCGATGACGGCCACGACCGTCAGCGTCACCGCGACGATCGTCACGAGCCGCTGGGCGTAGGCCTCGCCCTCGTCGGGTTCCTCGCTTGCCGCCCGGACCAGCAGCGGCACGACCAGCGCCGAGAGGATCCCGCCGAGCAGCAGGTCGTAGAGCGCGTTGGGGACGGTGTTGGCGACGGTGTAGGCGTTGTTGACGGGCCCGACGCCGAGCGCATAGGCGATCACGACCGTGCGGACGAAGCCGCTCCCGCGGCTGGCGAGCGTTCCGGTCGCCATCGCCAGCCCGCTGCGGGCGAGAGTGCTACGGCCCTCGGTCACGCTGTGGGGGCGCTTGATGCCCGTCGCGCGTTGATGGCGCGGCGGGTGAGCCGGATCGCGACCGCGACGAGCAGCGCCGCCGTCGCGACTCCGGTGATCACGAGTGTGATCGTGCCGTAAACGGTGGATCGGACGAACAACTGGACCGGCGTGCCGTACTTCTGGCCGTTCGGCGTCAGCAGCTGGACGTCGAGGGAGAACACCCCCGAGGTCTTCGCGGTCGCGTGGACGTCGACCGTGGTCTGCTGGTCGGCCGGCACCGTGACGGCCACGCGGCCGTGGTTGGGCAGCGTGAGCCGCTCGTGCGCGTCGAGCTGGACGGTGATCTGGGCCGGTGCGTCCAGCGTGTTGGCGATGGTCACCGGAACCTTGCCGCCGTGGCCGGTCAAGGTGACCGTGCTTCCTGCCTTGGACACGATGTGGACGCCCGAGGTCATCGTGCGCAGTGCCCGGGAGAAGTCGGTCATCCAGCCGCGCCGCGGTCCGGCCACGCCGCGCCAGGCGGTCGAGAGGGCGCGCAGCAGCCCGGCGCTGAGCGGTCGGGTCTCGGGATCGCCCGGCGGCAGGATGCTGGTCAGCTGGGAGAGCGCGTGCTGGCGTTGCGCCACCTGGCCGACGTACGCCGGCGGCAGCTCGCTGGCCCGGTCGGCGGAGGGGTAGGTCAACGACTGACGCTCGACCGCGCTGTCCGGCGACTGCGCCAGGATCGTGCTGAGGGTGGTCGGCTCCAGCCACGGGACCTTGCCGGTGTCGGCGAGCAGGTTCGCGGCGTAGCTCTGCGAGGGCTGCCAGCGGGGCGCGGGCGCGATCAGGATGCTGCGCTGGTCGGAGGGGGCCTCGGCTTCGATCATGAGGGTCTCGCCGAGGTAACGCTGCAGCGCCACCGCCGAGTCGGCGCCGCTGTTGGCCCCTGCGCTGACCGCGTCGGAGAGGATCGAGTCGGACAACGCGGTCGGGATGTCACCGGCGGCCGTCACGAGCGAGGCGCGCGAGGACGGCGTCTCGTTCGGTGTCTCGAGCGGCGGCAGCGCCGCGTCGCTGAGCACCAGGCTGGTCGCGTCGTCGCTGAACAGGGCGTCCGCGGCACGCTGGTCGAGAACTCCACCCGGCGGCCAGCCCGTCGGAAGCAGTGAGGCGTCGGGCAGCAGCTGTCCGAGCAGGGCACGTCCGGCGGTGGCGGCGACTCCGACCAGCGTGGACAGCCCGCCGCGAACGGCAGCGACGACGTCGGGGTCGCCGTACGGAACCGGGACCACCGGCTGCCCGCTGGTCGCGGAGCGCAGCGCCGACAACCACGACTTCGCCGCGCTGCTGCCCTTGCCGGGCGTCGGCTTGGGCGAGCCGGCGACCTGGTAGCTCGACCGCATGGCGTTGACGTCGTCGACCAGCATCGGGTCGAGCACCCAGGTGACGGGGACGTCGCGCGCCGGGTTCGGGGGTTGTCGGGGAGGCCGCCGCCCGTGGCGGCTGCCCCGGTCCTGCGGGGCTACCGGTGGCGGTGCCTGCTGGGCTGCCGCAGCGGCGGCGGTCACCAGGTTGTCGAGCCGGCCGCCGGCGGCGAGCTCGCTGGCCAGGTCGTCGTCGGTCCACCAGGTCGAGGTCACCCGGTGAGGCTGGTCGATGAGCGGCCACAGCCACGCCACCTGGAGCTGGGTCGGGCCGACCGCGTCGCGCGGCGCCCACGGCAGGAAGGTACGAAGCGCTCCGACGGTTCCCGTGACGCCGAGACTGTCGCCGGTGACGGCGACGCCGAGCTCACGCACTTCCCACGTCGAGTCGGGCAGCCCGGTGGTCGCGGGATCGAGCGTCACCGAGATCTCGAACGGCTCGCTGGCGCCCGGACCGAGGCTGGTGCGGGTCAGCGGCGCGGGCTGCCCGAGCGATTCCGTGAGCTCGTCGACACTGCCGTTGGGGTCGGCGGCGAAGTCGTCGAAGGTGCTGCGGGCGCTGATCGGACCGCTCATCCGCAGCCCGGCGCTCAGGTCGGTGACGGTGGCGTCCGACACGTTCGTGACGCTGCCGCGGACCACCAGGACGTCCTCGGGCTGCGGCGCGACCGGGCGCAGCGAGGCGAGCGTGACGACGATCGGCGCGGTCACCGTGTCGTCGTCGGCGGCCGCCGACTGACCGGCGGCGATCAGCGGTGACAGCGCGAGCGTGAGGCAGGCGAGGACGCCCGCCGCGTGCCGACTCCGCAGCCTCACGCGGTGTCGGCGAGCAGCCCTGGCACGGCTTGGATCAGCCGGCGCTCGTCGTCGTAGGCGAGCCTGGTGCCGAGCTCGCTGAGCGGCACCCACTCGACCTCTTCGACCTCGATGTCGTCGTCGGAGAGCTCACCGCTCTGCGCCATCAGCAGGAAGTGGTGCACCGTCTTGTGGATGCGGCGACCCTCCGCCACGAACCAGAAGTCGATGGTGCCGAGGGGGGCGAGGACCTTGCCGGTGATCCCGGTTTCCTCGGCGACCTCACGGATCGCAGCGGCCTCAGTCGTCTCACCGGCCTCGACGTGGCCCTTCGGCAACGACCAGCGCAGCCGGCCGCGGCGGTCCAGGCGACCGATCAGCGCGGCGCGTGCGGCCATGTCGGTGCCGTCGACGACGAGCCCGCCCGCGGACGTCTCCTCCACCCGGCGGAGAGACCTGCGCGCCGAAGGGGACATGCCCCGATCCTACGAGCGAGAGGGAGTCGCCGGCGTCGTTCTCGTCGGCGCCGGGCAGCCCGGTTCGCCCGCTCGCGTCCGCCTCGGCGACCCTCGTTCGCACGCGCTGTCTAGGCTTGTCGGAATGCCGTCTGGGGAGCCGTTCTCGTTCGGTGCGGCGGCCGAGCGGGCGATCACCGAGCTGGTCCGGCTCAGCGCGGTCACCGACCCGCTTGCCAGCCGGTTCACCGAGGCCGGCCACGACCTCTACCTCGTCGGCGGCCCGGTCCGGGATGCTCTGCTCGGTCGGCCGACCTCGGATCTGGACTTCACGACCGACGCCCGGCCGGAGCAGATCCTGGCGCTCGTCTCCTCGCTCGGCCCCACCTGGACCACCGGGATCAGCTTCGGGACGGTCGGGGTCCAGCTGGCGGAGCACCGCTGCGAGATCACGACCTATCGCAGCGACAGCTACGACGCCGCGTCACGCAAGCCGCAGGTCGAGTTCGGCGACACGATCGAGGGCGACCTGGTCCGTCGCGACTTCACCGTGAACGCGATGGCGGTGGCGCTCCCGCTCGACGCGGCGCGCCCGATCGTCGATCCGGCGGGCGGGCTCGACGATCTCGCGGCAGGGGTGCTGCGTACGCCGATCGAACCGGAACAGTCCTTCAGCGACGACCCGCTGCGGATGATGCGCGCGGCCCGTTTCGTGTCGCAGCTCGGCTTCACCCTCGACGCGTCGACCTATCAGGCGATTTCCCGGATGACCGAGCGGCTGGGCATCGTCAGCGCCGAACGAGTGCGCGACGAGCTCACCAAGCTGCTGTTGGGTGACGACCCGCGTCGCGGGCTGGCGATCCTCGTTGACAGTGGGATGGCCGAACACGTGCTGCCCGAGGTCGCCCGACTGCGCGAGACGGTCGATGAGCACCGCCGGCACAAGGACGTCTACGTGCACACGTTGACCGTGCTCGAACAGGCCATCGCGCTGGAGCCGGACGGTCCGGACCTCGTATTGCGGATGTCGGCGTTGCTGCACGACATCGGCAAGCCCAAGACGAAGTCACTCGACCCGGCGGGGAAGGTCAGCTTCCACCACCACGAGGTGGTCGGTGCCGCGATGACCCGTACCCGGATGACGGCGCTGCGCTACCCGAAGGACGTCGTCGAGGACGTGTCCCGGCTGGTCGAGCTGCACCTGCGCTTTCACGGGTACTCCGGTGGCGCGTGGACCGACGCGGCCGTCCGCCGCTACGTCCGGGATGCCGGACCGTTGCTCGGCCGGCTGCACCTGCTCACCCGCTCCGACTGCACGACCCGCAACGCCCGCAAGGCTGCGGCGCTGGCTGCGGCCTACGACTCACTCGAGCAGCGCATCGCCGAGCTCGCCGAGCAGGAGGACCTGGCCGCGATGCGGCCCGACCTCGACGGCAACGACATCATGGCGGAGCTCAACCTCCCGCCGGGCCGGGCCGTCGGCGAGGCCTACCGCCACATGCTGGCGCTGCGCATGGAACGGGGCCCGATGTCGCGCGAAGCAGCGGTGGCGGCGCTGCACGAGTGGGCCGCCGAGCAAGGGATCGGGACGTGATCGGACCTGGCCGGGTGAGCGCGGGATGTCCCGTTCGCAGCGGGCAAGTGAGATGATCAACCTCTCGTCCGCCGCGCGCCGAGACAGCTGAGTTCTGGTTATTGCGGGCCATGGAGTCCGACGGTGATGAAGGTGACAATGAAGGCATGAGCGACACGTCTGGTGCCGCCGCATCGCGGCAGAGTGGCCCGTGGCTGGTCGCTCGCGGCGGGCTTTCGGTCGCTGTCGTCGCGGCCGGCGTCGTCGTCGCGGTGACGCGGGGGAGCTCACCGATCACCAGTGCGGCCACCATCCTCCGGGACCCGCGCGATGCGACGGTGCGCACCGCATCGGGTGCCACTCACGTCGGCAGCGACGGCGAGTCGATCACCGACGGCGAGGTCGTCATGACCGGCCCGCACGGCGTCGCCGACCTCGACACCCGGGGCCGCAACGTCCTGCTCTCCGGCGACGCCGCCCTCGAGGTCGTCGACGGCGAGCACCAGCAGTTGAAGACCGGCACCGCCGTAGTGGACGCCCGAAACGGCGCAGGGCTGCTGCTCGACCTCACCGGCGACACAGTCTCGGTCCCGCAAGGATCCGCGACCGAGGCGGCTCGCGGGGTCTCGGTGCGGGTGGGGTCGCTGGTCGGTCCAGCTTCGGTCACCAGCTCCAACGGTCGGCGACTGTCGATCCCGCGGCTCTACCAGGCCCTGCTCAGCGGCGATGCGTTGCCGGCGGATGTCGCGCCACTGCATCTGTCCGACAGCAACGACGAGGTCGAGGTCATCCCGCACGTCGTCGCCGACGACCTGTCCCTGAAGAGCCTGGCGCGCGGCATCGACACCACCGGCCGGTCGACCGCCCGCGTCATCGAGGCGTCCTGGTCCGGGATTCGCCAGCCGGTGCCGGACTCGCACACCCGCAGCGAACGCGTGCTGCCGGTGCTCATCGCCGACGCGACGCACGGCGGCCAGCTGCAGCAGCGCTACGACGACGCGGTCGACTGGCGTGCCGAGGGCGGTTCGTGGGGTGTCGTGCTCCACCTGCTGGACGGGACTGCCGCAACCGTCGAGTCGACACTCGCCTCGCTGCAGAAGGCCGCGCAACCAGCGGGTCAGGTCGGCACCGTCGTCACCGTCGGCGCGACCACCGTGCCGACCGGGCCGACCGCGATTGCGACTCCGCCAGTGATCGGCGGCAAGACGACCTTCCCGACCGCGCCGGTGTCGTCGCAGTCCCCGCCGCCGGCGACGACCCCGCCGACGCAGATCCCGCCGAACCTGCTGGGCGGGCTGATCGAGACCCTGCAGTCGGTGATCAGCGGTGTCCTCAACCTGTTGCCGCACGACTCGACGGCGCCCACCGACACGACGACGCCGACGACGCCGAAAGGCAGCACCGCGACGACGTCGACCGTCAAGGGCTCGCCGGACACGACCGTCGTCCGGACGGGCAAACCGGCCACGCCGACACCGAGCCCGTCTGCGACGCCGGACGGGTTGCTAGGCGATCTGCTCGGTGGGCTGCTCGGCCAGCACTGACCCGGCCGTCGCGGCGTAGCCCGCCGCGAGCAGCAGGTACGCCGCGCTCATCGCCAGCACTGCGGCGACGCTGCGGCCGTCGTCGGGCATGAGGTAGGCCGAAACGACCGCCGCCGCCGCGAAGCAGATGTTGCCGGCGGCGTCGTAAATGGCGAAGGCTCGTCCGAGGTAGTCGTCGTCGACCGTGGCCTGCACGGTCGTGTCCACGCAGATCTTGGTGCCCTGCATCGCGAAGCCGAGCACCACCGCGGAGACGGTGAACAGCGCGAGGGAGAACGGCAGACCGAAGGCGAGCTCGGACGCCGCCGGCAGCAGCGTGGTCGCGACGATCCATGCCCGCCGGCCGATGATCGCGGTCACCCGCGGCGTGATCGCCGCGGCGGCGACCAGGCCGATGCCGCCGGCGGTGGCGGCTTGGCCGGCACCCGACAGCCCGGCCCGCAGCAGACCTTCCGAATGGAAGGAGTAGCGGTAGAGCAGCAGCAGCATGATCGTCCACGCGCCGAACAACGCCCGCTGCCCGCACAGCACGGCGAGCGCGAAGGCCGCCTCGCGGCGCGACCACAGGTGCCTGGCTCCAGCGACCAACCCGGAGGCCACCTCGGCCAGATGCTTCGCGAGAGCCTCGCCGGGCTGCTCGTGAGGACCGAGGGCGTCGGCGGGCAACATCAGGGCGACCGCGCCGGCGACGAGGTAGCCGAGCGCCGACAGCGCCGCCACCAGCGCGCTGCCGTGATCCCCGGCCCCTACGACGTCGCGGGCGCCGACCCCGATCCCGCCGCCGATGATCGTGACCACCGTCCCGGCCGTGGTGCTGAAGGCGTTGCCGAGCACGAGCCGGTCGGAGCCGACCACACTCGGCAACGAGGCGCTCTGGGCGGCCAGGTAGAACCGGTTGACCGCGATCGCGCTGAACGCTGCCGCTTCGAACCCGACCGAGGTCGACCCCACGGTGAGGAGCAGGAGCGCGGACAGCGCGGCGAGCGCGGCGTGCACCGCGGCGCCACGGGAAAGGATCCGCTGCCGCCGCCAGCGGTCCAGGAAGATGCCGACGAACGGGCCGAGCAGGCTGTAGGGCAGGACGAGCAACGCCAGGCCGCCGGCGATCTGGGCGGGCCTGGTCTGGTGGTCGGGGTTGAACAGCAGGGCGCCGTACAGGCTCGCTTGAAAGATGCCGTCGGCGGTCTGCGAGGTCAGTCGCGACGCGAGCAGAACGCGAAACTGCCGCTCACCGAAGAGTCCGTGAAGACTCTCGGTGCGCGGCAGTCGCATGACCGCACGTTATGTCGTGCGGTGTCGCACCTCAGCGCTCGACGGTGCCCGCAATGAAGCCCGCGACGGCCTCGCGTGCCTCGTCGTCGCTGTACTGAACCGGCGGAGACTTCATGAAGTACGACGACGCCGACAGGATCGGTCCGCCGATGCCGCGGTCCTTGGCGATCTTCGCGGCGCGGACCGCGTCGATGATGACGCCGGCCGAGTTCGGGGAGTCGTGCACCTCGAGCTTGTACTCGAGGTTCAGCGGAGTGTCGCCGAACGAGCGGCCCTCGAGCCGGACGTAGGCCCACTTGCGGTCCTCGAGCCACGGCACGTGGTCGGACGGGCCGATGTGCACGTCGGCGCCGCGCATCTCGTGCGGGATCTGCGAGGTGACCGACTGCGTCTTGGAGATCTTCTTCGACTGGAGGCGCTTGCGCTCCAACATGTTCTTGAAGTCCATGTTGCCGCCGAAGTTGAGCTGGTAGGTGCGCAGCAGCTCGACGCCGCGGTCCTCGAAAAGCTTCGCGAGCACGCGGTGGGTGATGGTCGCGCCGACCTGGCTCTTGATGTCGTCACCGATGATCGGTACGCCGGCGTCGGTGAACTTCTGCGCCCACTCCGGGTCGCTGGCGATGAACACCGGCAGCGCGTTGACGAAGGCGACCTTCGCGTCGATCGCGCACTGGGCGTAGAAGCGGTCGGCCTGCTCGCTGCCGACCGGCAGGTAGGAGACCAGCACGTCGACCTTGGCGTCCTGGAGCACCTTGACGACGTCGACCGGCGCTTCGTCGGACTCCTCGACCATGTCGAGGTAGTACTCGCCGAGGCCGTCGTAGGTGTGACCGCGCTGGACGATCACGCCGCTCGGCGGGACGTCACAGATCTTGATCGTGTTGTTCTCGCTGGCGACGATCGCCTCGGAGAGGTCACGGCCGACCTTCTTGCCGTCCACGTCGAAGGCGGCGACGAACTCGACGTCGCGGACGTGGTAACCGCCGAAGTCCACGTGCATGAGACCCGGCACTCGCGCTTCGGGGTCGGCGTTCTTGTAGTACTCGACGCCCTGGACGAGCGACGAGGCGCAGTTGCCTACGCCGACGATGGCGACTCGGATGGAACCCATCTTGAGTGGTCTCCTTGTTGACGGTTACTTAGCGACGGTTGCGCTGTTGGAAGTACGGCGAGCCCGCGCCGGTCGTGCGGCGACGCCGGCGCGTTCGGTGGCGATGAGCTCGTTGAGCCAACGCACCTCTCGCTCGACCGACTCCAGACCGTGGCGCTGCAGTTCGAGGGTGTAGCGGTCGATACGGCCGCGGGCGGTGCTCATGGACGACGTTGCACTCTCCTGTCGTTCCTCGAGCCGGCTGCGACGACCCTCGAGGATCCGCAGCCGGGTCTCGGCGTCGGTCTGCGCGAAGAACGCGAACCGGACGCCGAAGCTTTCGTCGTCCCACGCCGACGGCCCGCCTTCGGCGAGCTGCTCCTGCAGCCGCTCCTTGCCTTCGGCGGTCAGCTTGTACGTCGTCTTCTTGCGACGACCGGGGCCGACCTCGCTCGCGCTCTCGTCGGAGGTGATGAAGCCGCCGGACTGCAACGCGGACAGGCAGGGGTAGAGCGTCCCGTAGGAGATGGCACGGAATGGACCGAGCACTGCCTTGAGCCGCTTGTTCAGCTCGTAGCCGTGCATGGGGGACTCGTTGAGCAGCCCGAGTACGGCGAGCTCCAGCACGCCGGACTTTCGGCTCACGCGGTCAGCTCCCGTTGTTCTCGATCTAACTGCCAGATGTATCGAATGGATACATCGAGCAGAGTAGGTCAGCGGTGACCAGAAGGCAAACACGAGACGGCGTCGGTGTGTCAGCTGAACCTGAAAGGGCGGGTCGAAGCTGCGGCGTACCCTGACCCGCGTGTTGCGTTCGCCCGGTGTCGTCGACATTCCGGGAGCGCGCTATGTCATCGACTACGCGCTGGCTCGCAGGTCCGTTCTCACCGGGTTGGCCAGCGGGCGGGTGCGCCGCGAGGACGCCTGCGACGCCGACAACTACCTCAAGCGAGCCGCCCGCTATCACGGCGAGCCCACCGATGAGGTGTGTCCGGTCTGTGCCGACGAAACACTCGTGCACGTGACCTACGCCTACGGGGACTGCTTTTCGGCGGACACCAACGGCCGGGCCTGGTCCAGCCGCGAGCTCCCCGACCTGGCGCTGCGGCTGCCGGAGTTCTCGGTGTACGTCGTCGAGGTCTGCCGCAACTGCGGGTGGAACCACCTGGTGACCTCTGCGGTGCTCGGCACGGGTGAGCCGATGCGGCGCCGGCGGCGCAGCGTGTCGAGCGGCGGCGGGTCGCGCGCGTGAGCCATGCCGATCCGGCGCGCCGGCCGAGAACTGCCGGCCGCCGCGGGATTGCCCGATTCGCACCTCGCCCGAAACAGGTGCTGTGGGGCACCCTTCTCGCGCTCGTCGCGGTGACCGTGCTGACGGTTGTCGCCTACGTCGAGACGAACATCCCGAACGTCAACGCGCTCGCCGCCGAGCAGTCCACGACGATCTACTACAGCAACGGGAAGGTCCTCGCGCGCATCGGCGACACCAACCGCACCGACGTCCCGCTGTCTCAGGTGCCGGTCGTCGTACAGCACGCCGTGCTCGCTGCCGAGGACCGCAACTTCTACTCCGAGCCGGGCATCTCGCCGACGGGCATCGTGCGCGCCCTCCTGGTCGACCTCAAGGGTGGCGACATCAGTCAGGGCGGGTCGACGATCACGCAGCAGTACGTGAAGAACGCCTACCTGTCCCCGCATCGCACGCTGACCCGCAAGCTCAAAGAGATCTTCATCGCCACCAAGCTGGCGAGAACCACTCCCAAGTCGACGATCCTCGACGACTACCTCAACACCATCTACTTCGGCCGCGGCGCCTATGGCATCGAGGCCGCGGCGAAGGCCTACTTCGGCAAGGACATCTCGCAGGTCAACGCCGCGCAGGGGGCGCTGCTCGCGGCGGTGATCCGCGGCCCGAGCTACTACGACCCGATCCTCGCGGCGAACCGCACCGCCGCCAAGGCCCGATGGCAGTACGTCATCGACGGAATGGTCAGTGAGCACTGGCTCAGCCAGGCCCAGGCGAGCCGGATGAAGTTCCCCGCCGGCGCGGACCACATGCCGAAGGGCGTCACCAGCAACGCCTGCCGTGGCGAGACGTGCTTCATCCGCGACGCGGTCGAGTACGAGCTGCGTACCTATGACGGCATCAGCACCTCACAGCTCGACCTCGGCGGCTACAAGATCGTCACCACGATCAACGAGCAGGACGAGAAGGCGCTGATCGCCGCCGAGCACCAGGTCGTGCCGAACAACCAGAAGGGCACGCCGGAAAGCGGCGCGGCCTCGATCGTGCCCGGCGACGGCGCCATCGCTGCGTTGTACGGCGGGCGCAACTACTGCGGGCACGCCAAGCTGAACCCCGACGCGTGCATCGACCTGTCCGGCGCCACCGACCAGTGGGCGCGTCCGCCCGGATCGTCGTTCAAGGCGTTCACCCTCATCGCGGCGCTGAAGAAGGGCATCTCGCTGTCGAGCACGTTCGACGGTCCGCCGACCGTCGACGTGGACAACACCGAGATCCACAACTCCTCGCCCGGCGAGGCCTGCTACGGCTGCACGCTGCTCAGTGCATTCGCGCAGTCGATCAACACGATCTTCGTGCCACTCGCCCAGCAGGTCGGCCCGCAGAACGTCGTCGACGCCGCCTACGAGGCCGGGATCCCGAAGTCGCGTGACCTCTCCGCGGTGCCGGACATCGCGCTGGGGCCCGACCAGGTCTCGCCGCTGGACCTCGCGGACGCCTACGCCACGATCGCGGCGCAGGGCGTGTATGCCGCTCCGTACCTCGTGAAGTCGGTCACCACGGTGAGCGGGCAGCGGGTCTACCACGCGACGCCGCACGTGTCGCAGGTCTTCCCGGCCGACGTGATGGCGGACACGACGTACGCCATGGAGCACGTGCTCGAACCGGGCGGCACCGCCTACGGGCACGCACTGTCCGGCCGTCCGTCGGCGGGCAAGACCGGAACCACCGACAACAACACCAACGCCTGGTTCACCGGATTCACGCCGCAGCTGTGCACCTCGGTGTGGATCGGCAACGTCGACCGCGACCAGACGGTGGCCGTCGGCGGGGTCGGGGAGGTCTTCGGCGGGACGCTGCCCGCTGAGGTCTGGCAGGACATGATGAACTCCGCCCTCGACGGGGCGCCGGCCGAGAGCTTCCCCAGCGAGGCGGGCGTCGGTGCGCCGGAGGTGTCCTCGACGTCGACCGCGACCGCACCCCCGACCGTCGGCCCCTCGGCCAGCGTCACGCCCACCATCACGGTGGCGCCGCCGGTCACCCCGTCGTCGGTCCCGACCACCGAGGCGCCGCCGGTCGGCGTCCCGACGTACAGCCCGCCGCCGAGCGGAGCGCCCAGCGAGTCGCCGACCGACGGCGGCGGCTTCGGCGTCGGTAACCAGGCGAAGCGCGAGTGAGACCGGTCGCTCCCAGCCGGGAGGACCCGATCGCACGGGGGGCCAGCGAGCTGATCGGCGGGCCGGTCGGGGTACACGCGACCCGGGACCGGTGGTGGTGGACGCCGCTTCGGGTCGCGCTCGGCCTGACGGTGCTCGGCTGCGTTTTCGGCTACCTGCAGAAGTCGCCGTGCCTCACCCATCCCTACACCAACGACTACCAGTACACCCGCCTCTGCTACACCGACACTTACGTCCTCTACACGAACGAGGGCCTCAACGCCCGCCGGAACGCGGCAGGCCAGGTCGTCGGCTCCGTGGGTGTTCCCTACCGCGACCACCCGGTGGAGTACCCGCCGGTGATCGGTGGGCTGATGTGGGCCGCGGCCGAGGTGACCTCGGTGCTGCACGGTGGCGGCGCGGATCCGAACGGCACGCGCGCCGAGACGTTCTTCGACGTGACGGCGCTGGGCCTGGCGGCGCTGGCGCTGGTCTCCACCTGGACCGTCGCGCAGCTGGTCGGCCGGCGTCGTGCCTGGGACGTGGTCATGGTCGCCGCGTCGCCGGTGCTGCTGATGCACGCCTTCACCAACTGGGACCTCGCCGCGGTCGCGCTGACCGGCGTCGGGCTGTGGTTGTGGAGTCGAGGCTCGCCGGCCTGGGCGGGTGTGGCGCTCGGCGTCGGCATCGCCACCAAGCTCTACCCGATGCTGGTCCTGGTCGCTCTCGTGCTGCTCTGCGTCCGGGCGCAACGGGTGCAGGCCGCCGCCCGCGCAATCGGTGGCGCCGCCGCCGGGGTGGTCGCGGCGTACCTGCCGGCGATCGTGCTGTCCTACCAGACGCCGGGTTCGGTGTTCCATTCGGCGTTCCTGTTCCCGTCGGCGTCCTGCGATGCCGCCTACCCGTTGCGCGGCTGGCGCTGGTTCCTGTCGCTGTCCCAGACGCGAGGCGCCGACTGGGGAAGCATCTGGCTGGTGCTTCAGCACTGGTTCCACGGCTCGACGCTGGGCTCGCCGGCGCAGTGCGGTGCGGCCCCGAAAGACTTGAACCTGCTGTCCGCGCTGGCGGTGCTGGCACTCGTGGCGGGGGTCGCCGTCCTGATCTGGCGGGCGCGGCAGCTGCCGCGCGTCGGTCAGATCTCATTCCTGCTGGTGGCCGGCTTCATCATGCTGAACAAGGTCGACTCGCCGCAGTACGCGCTGTGGCTGGTGCCGCTGGCCGTGCTCGCCCGCCCCCGCTGGGCCTCGCTACTGGTCTGGCAAATCTCGGAGGCCGTGCTCGGTGCGGCGAACCTGTACACGCTGATCTCCCTCGACCATTCCGATCAGGGGTTGCCGATGGGCACCTATCTGATCTTCATCGGGATCCGCGACGTGGTGCTGGTCTGGTTGATGGCGCTCGTCGTCCGCGAGGTGCTCGAGCCCGGCTTGGACATCGTGCGTCGCGACGGCGTCGTCGACCCGGCGGGCGGAGTGCTCGTTAGTGCGTGACCGCGAGGCCCTGGCCACCTGGTGGTACAGCCGGCTTGCGGTGTTCGTGGTGTCGTTCGCGTCGTTGTGGATGCTCGGCGACACGACCGCCGGTGACGTCCCGTCGTACCTGTCGCGGTGGGACCAGTGGGACGCACACCTGTTCCTCGACCTCGCGAAGTACGGCTACCGCGGCTACCGGACGAAGACCACCGACGTCCACCTCGAGGCGTTCTTCCCAGGCGAGCCGATGGCGATGCGAGTCGGTCACGCGCTCACCGGAAGCTGGGTTGCCGGAGCGCTGCTGGTGTCCGCCGTCGCGGGGGCGTTCGCGATGGTGGCGCTGTCGCGACTCGGCGAGCTCGACGGCGGCGGGGTGGTCGGCTCACGCGCGGTGCTCTACCTCGTGCTCTCGCCGTACGCCGTCTTCCTGGCCGCCGGGTACTCCGAGTCGCTGTTCCTGGCGTTCGCGCTGTCGTCCTGGCTCGCCGCGCGTCGCGGCCGGTGGCTTGCCGCCGGGCTGCTCGCCGGCGGCGCCGCCTTCATGCGCATCGACGGGTTGTTCCTCGGGGTTGCCCTGGCGGTGGAATGGCTGGTGACGAGCCGCCCGTACCGATGGCGTACGGCGCTGCCGCTCGTCGCGCCGTGGGTGGTCACGGCGGGGTTCTTCGGCTACCTGTGGTCGGTCACCGGTGACTCGCACGCGTGGTTCGACGCGCAACGCGACGGCTGGGGCCGCAAGCTCACCGCGCCGTGGACGGCATGGCACACCACCTGGTCAGCGGCGATGTCGCCGGGCCAGGGGTCGGCGTACGAATGGTCGTTTCGCGCCGAGCTGCTCGCCGTCGTCCTCGGGGTGGCGCTGACCGTGCTGCTGCTGGCGATGCACCGGTGGGGCGAGGCCACGTTCGTCGGGCTGCAGGTGGTCGCGCTCGGCTGCTCGGCCTACTACCTGTCGGTGGCACGAGCGACGCTGCTGTGGTTCCCGCTGTGGCTGCTGCTCGCTCGCGCCTCGGTGAGCCGACCGTGGCTGCACAAGGCCTACCTCGCGACCGCACCGGCGTTGATGGCCGTCGCCGTGGTCACGTTCACCAGCGGACGCTGGGTCGGCTGACGCACCATGGTGGGGTGACGCGGAGCTGGCGGTGGCTGACCGGGCTGGCGCTCGCGCTCGCCGGTTGCGGTGCCGGTCTGGTCGCGTTCGCCTCCGCGGCGTCGGCGCAGTCGTGCGGCAGCATCACCGTCTCCCAAGGGCGGGGGCTCTCACTCGACGTCTCCTCGGTCCTGGTTCCGACGGGCGGGTGCGTCCGGTTCGCGAACCTCACCGACGTCACCGTCACGGTGAAGGTCTCCGACTCCTCGTTCTCGACTCGCCTCCCCGCGAAGACGCCGGCGTCGGCGTCGGCGGCGTTCGTCGCGACGCACGGCGCCACGGTCACCGCGACCGACGGCGTCCGGACCGGCCGCGGCACGATCTCGGTCGAGGCTGCGCCGCCGACCCCCAAGCAGACGCAGACCGACATCCCGTCGCCGGTCGAGTCGCTTGCCCCCACGCCGCCGACCCACTCGCCGAAGCCGCCGCCGACTCCGGCCACCTCGCCGTCGGTGACCCCGACCCCGTCGCCGACCCCGACCCGGTCGCACTCGTCGGCGGCGATTCCGGTGCTGCCGTCGCTGCCGTCGGGCGGGTCGAGCGCGCCGCCCGTGGTGAGCCACCCGGTGGTCGCGCCGCAGCTACCCGGGGCCGGGTCGCAGCCGGTCGCCGCAACCGTCGTCGAGCCGGTCGGCGGCGCGCAGCGCGGCCTGCCGGCGGCGGTCGCGATCGTGGTGCTCATCGGGCTCGCGTCGGCGTACGGCAGGGCGGTGCTCGCCGCCGCTCCGGCTGTGGATCGCCGCGGCCGCCACGCCCGCTAGCGCTCTACGCTGCGCGACGACGTTTTCGAGCAGGCGGCCGCCGCTGCTAGCCTGGTCGGCGCTCGACGCAGAGCAACCTCCTGCTACGACGCCGGTTTCCGGCGCGGTAGCCGCCTTGCCACCACCCGGGTGGCGAGCTTTGAGTCCAGAGGAGGTGGGTTGCCCGCATGCGTCATTACGAACTGATGGTCATTCTCGACCCTGATCTCGAGGAGCGCACCGTTGCGCCGTCCCTCGAGCAGTTTCTGAACGTCATCAAGCAGGCCGGTGGCACCGTCGACAAGGTCGACGTGTGGGGCCGTCGCCGGCTGTCCTTCGAGATCGCGCACAAGGTCGAGGGCATCTACGCCGTACTCGACGTCACGGCCGAGCCGGCCGCGGTCAAGGAGCTGGACCGTCAGCTCAACCTCAACGAAGCCGTGCTGCGCACCAAGGTGCTGCGGCCGGACATGAGGTAGCCCGATGGCAGCGGGAGACGTCACCGTCACGGTGGTCGGCAACCTCACGAACGACCCGGAGCTGCGGTTCACGCCCAGCGGCGCCGCGGTCGCGTCGTTCACGGTCGCCTCGACCCCGCGCATCCTGGACAAGGCCACCAACGAGTGGAAGGACGGCGACGCGCTGTTCCTTCGCTGCAGCGTGTGGCGGCAGGCGGCGGAGAACGTCGCGGAGTCCCTCACCCGCGGTGCGCGCGTGATGGTCACCGGGCGGCTCAAGCAGCGCAGCTACGAGACCAAGGAAGGCGAGAAGCGCACCGTCGTCGAGCTCGAGGTCGACGAGGTCGGCCCGTCGTTGCGCTACGCCACCGCGAAGGTGACCAAGGCCTCGCGCGGCGGTGGTGGTGGCGGCGGGTTCGGTGGTGGCGCGCCGTCGGGGGGCGCCGCGATCGACGACGACCCGTGGGCGACGCCGGCGCCGGGCGGCGGCGGCATGAGCGACGAACCGCCCTTCTAGCAACCCGTCCGTGCTCGCGACCACAGCGACCGCAGCCACGGACAACTCGAACTTCACGACAGGAGCACTGCACCAATGCCCAAGCCCGTTCTCCGCAAGCCGAAGAAGAAGGTTTGCCAGTTCTGCAAGGACAAGAACTCGTCCTACATCGACTACAAGGACACCAACCTGCTGCGCAAGTTCATCTCCGACCGCGGCAAGATCCGCGCGCGTCGGGTGACCGGAAACTGCGCGCAGCACCAGCGTGACGTCGCGACCGCGGTCAAGAACTCCCGCGAGATGGCGCTGCTGCCCTACACGAGCACGGCGCGATAGCCATGAAGCTCATCCTCACTCAGGAAGTGTCAGGGCTCGGCGGTCCCGGCGACGTCGTGGAGGTGAAGGACGGCTACGGCCGCAACTTCCTCGTGCC
>DASZRO010000111.1 GCA_035550055.1 Mycobacteriales bacterium
CTGAACAGCGCCTGCACCGCTTCCGGACCCGGGTTGTCCGTACCGGGAAGCGGTCCGGTGAGTCCGCTGACGTTGCCGAACGTGATCGATGTCGCAGTGACGCCCTTGTCCGATGCAGTGTTCCCTGCCGCGCTGGGACAGGCAGCGGCCTCAGACTGCGGGGTGAGACTGAACGAGGCCGGGCTGGACACGGCTGGCTTCGTCGTCTCAGTAGAGGGCCGCGGTCCCCCCGCGCTGCTCGACGCAACGACACCGGTCACCGGCGACTGGGTCACGACCCCAGGTGCGGTTCCCAAGCCTGGACTGGTCGAGGCCCCCAGTGTGGGTGTGACGCCAGGACTCGTCGCTGCCGCTTGGCTACCAAGCCCGTCCGCCACTCCCGCAGGGGGAACCCTCGCTCCGCACGCTGCGATGAGAACGACGCTCAGCCCGAGGAGGGCGGCCGTCGCCTTTCGCCCGTCAGACACTCGCACTCACCTCACGCGTCTCGGTGACCCGCAGAGGCTGCGCGCAGAAGATCCACAGCTCTTCGGCGGTGACGCTGTCGCCGAGATTCGGCGTGAGGATCTGGGCGTGGACGGCAGCGATGACGCAGTTGTGGATCAGGCGGGCGTTTTGGGCCGCGCCGAGTGGACTGTCCGTTCGCTCCGCTGCCGCCGCCACCTCGAGCAGCTCGGTCAGCAGCTCGATCTGGGGTCGAACCGCCCGCTCCAGACTCTCCGGACGTGTCTCGGCCAGCCGTAGCGAGAACGTGGTGAGAGCACGCGCGGCCGGTCGGTTCGATGCAGTCATCTCCTGCAGCCCGTACACGTAGGCGCGAACCGCATCGAGCGGATCGCTTTGCGCCGCGCAAAGCGCGCGAAGGCGGGGAACGACCTGCGAGGCGACGACCGTTTCGTAGACCGCGACGAGGAGGTTCTCCTTGCTCTCGAAGAAGCTGTAGAAGGACCGGGTCGACATCCGCGAGCGGTCGACGATCTCCTGCACCGTGAAGTCGGTACCGGCCTGTTCGGTCATCAGCTCGATCGCCGCGTCCACGAACCCTTGGAGTCGCTGCTGCGCGCGCAATCGGGCTTTCTGCAGCGAGCGGTCGACCGTCTGGCGCTTCCATTCCGGCACGTCGTCGGGCAGCCCGCCTGGGACGGTGAGCGCGGCCATCAGTCGGTTTGGGGCGCAGCGCGATCCGCCTGTTGCGCCTTCATCGCCGCAAGGTTCGCCATCACAGAGGTCGCGCCACCGGTATGCGCGATCGCTCGCGCGTGCCCGAGATGGTGGACATCGAAGTTGGTGGCGATCGAGTTCGAGAATCCCATCTGATCCACGGCGCTGTTGATCGCTCGCTTGGCAAGCCGTACCGCCCAGGGATCCATGCTCGCGATCTTGGTGGCCAGCTCCATCGTGTGAGGGGTGAGCTGATCAAGCGGAACGACGTCATTCACCATTCCGCACTGCTGGGCCTCGACCGCCGTGATTGAGGAGGCGGTGAAGAGGATCCGCTTGGCGCGTCGCGGCCCGAACTCCCAAGGGTGAGCGAAGAACTCGATGCCAGGCATGCCCATGAGACCGACCGGGTCGGAGAACTGCGCGTTGTCAGCGGCGACGATGAGGTCGCAGGGCCAGCACAGCATCAACCCGGCAGCGATGCACTTGCCCTGAACCGCCGCGATCGACGGCTTGACGAGGTCTCTCCATCGCCGGGCGAAGTGCAGATACCCGCGCTCCTCCCAGTCGAAGTAGGTATCGACCGTCAGCGCCCCGTCGACGCGCTGTGGGCCGAGCGCCGGGTCGCCGCCACCCGTCATGTCATGACCGGCTGAGAAGTGCTTTCCCTCAGAACGGAGCACCACGACCCGGACGTCGCGGTCGGCGTCGCTCGCAGTCCAGGCAGCATCGAGCTCATGCAGCACCTGCGGCGACTGGGCGTTGGCCGTCTCGGGTCGGTCCAACGTGATCACGGCAATGCCTTCGGCGACGTCATAACGCACGAACTCGGCGTCCACGCTCACTCCTTCGGAAGCGCATCGGCACCCGGGAACCAGAACTGTTCAATGAGGAGAACCGTACTTTCCCAGATGGGATACAGCAAGGTACCCATATGCAAACGCAACGCGCCGCCACTCGGGCCGCAGAGGGCTACCGGGTACGAGGGAAGCCGAGGTCGACCGTTGACTCGGCCGGGTCAGGCCACCGGGTGGTCACGACTTTGCCCCGGGTGTAGAAGTTGATCCCTTCCGGGCCATACATGTGCTGGTCGCCGAACAGAGATGCCTTCCAACCACCAAAGGAGTAATAAGCAACCGGCACCGGGATAGGCACGTTGACTCCGACCATCCCGACCGCCACGTCGTAGGCGAAGGCGCGCGCCGCACCTCCGTCACGGGTAAAGATGGCGACCCCGTTGGCGTACGGATTGCTGTTGATCAACGTGATGGCCTCGTCGTAGGTATCGACCCGCGCGACGCTCAGAACCGGTCCGAAGATCTCGTCGCGGTACACCGACATGTCGCTAGTGACGTGGTCGAGCAGAGTGGCGCCGAGGAAGAACCCGCGCGGCGGCAGGTCGACATCACGTCCATCGACGACCGCGACCGCCCCGTCGTCGATGCCGGCGGCAACGTATCCCGCTACTCGCTCGCGGTGCTCGGCGCTGATCAGCGGCCCCACATCGACGTCGGCGTCGGCACCGTCACCGATCCGAAGCTTGGGCAGTCTGGCGGCGACGGCATCGACCAGCCGATCGCCGATGTCACCAACCGCGACAAGGACGGAGACCGCCATGCAACGCTCGCCGGCGGATCCATAGGCCGCCGAGACCGCCGCATCGGCCGCCATCTCGACGTCGGCGTCAGGGAGCACCACCATGTGGTTCTTTGCGCCGCCGAGTGCCTGCACCCGTTTGCCCGCTGCGGTTGCGCTCTCGAAGATGTGCCTTGCGGTCGGGGTGGATCCGACGAAGCTGACCGCTGCGATTCCGGGATGCCGGACGAGTGCGTCGACGGTGTGTCGGTCGCCGTGAAGGACGGTGAAGACGCCGTCAGGCAGTCCGGCATCGCGCCAGAGCTCCGCCAGCAGAAGTGAGGCGGAGGGATCCTTCTCGCTCGGCTTGAGAATGAACGTGTTACCGGTGGCGATGGCGTTCGCGCACATCCACAGGGGCACCATGACGGGGAAGTTGAACGGAGTAATGCCGGCAACGACGCCGAGCGGCTGACGCACCGAGTGGACGTCAACACCGGTGGAGGCTTGTTCGGAAAACCCGCCCTTCAGCAGGCTGGGCACGCCGGTGGCGTACTCGACGTTCTCCAGTCCGCGCGCGACCTCGCCCTGCGCGTCGTTGGTCACCTTGCCGTGTTCTCGAGTGACGACGGCAGCCAGCTCGTCCTGATGGCCGCTTAGCAGCTCCCGGAAGGCGAACAGCACGTTCGCGCGAGTGGACAGGGAGGCCGCCCGCCACGACCGCGCGGCGTGCTGGGCACTTGCGACTGCGGTGTGAATGAGGTCCGAGCCGGCGAGGGGCAGAACGGCGGTGCGTTCGCCCGACGCGGGGTTGAACACGTCACAGGTGGGCGCCGTTGGATCGTCGAAGGTCTTGCCGTCGATCCAGTGCGGGATTCGAGTCGTGATTGCAGCCTCCGAGTTACGCACGGCCGGTCGGCCAACCCTGTGACCGAAGGATGGCACGAAAGTAGAACGGGGTATCAGCGATGGGAGAACGGGGCTTCCTGAGTAGAGTCATGGCATGCCCAGAGCCAAGGCCGAGTCGAACGATGCGGCTGCAACCGCCTCTGTGGTCGACCAGGTACCGGCATGGCAGCGGCGCAGTATCGAGCGCTCCCTCACCGCTGCCCGCCAGCGGGCACACGCGCGAAGCGACCGGTTCGTGGCGGCGGCACTGGAGCTGCTCGGTGGCGACCAGGGCCGCGACTTCACGGTCCAAGACGTCGTCGACCGTTCCGATATGTCGATCCGCACCTTCTACAGCTACTTCGACGGCAAGGACAGCCTGCTGCTCGCCGCCTACGAGACGCTGATGTCGAAGCAGGTCGTCCCAATGTTGCGCGAGCGCAGCACCAAGCAAGGCGATCCGATTCGCCGGCTACATGCCGCTATCGACGGGCTGATCGAGATCACGCTGCGCGACCGACAGGTAGCGCGTGGATTGAGCGGCTTCTACTACCGGCTGGCGGAGACGAGGCCACGCGATCTCACCCACGCCTTGGAGCCTCTTCATGGCTTCATCACCGAGTTGCTCGCCGACATCGCCGAGGCAGGCGCCCTGCGGACCGACCTCTCATTGACGGCCGCAGTCAGCCTGCTGCAGGACATGCTCCTCACCAGCGCGCACTCAGCAGCATTCGCCGAGACGCGGACCACTACGACCGACGAGCTGTGGGCGTTCTGCTCGGCCGCGGTCCTTTCGCCGGCGGCGCAGCCGATCAGGTCCACGAAGCGTTAGGACGAGCGGGCGAGATCCATGGACCTGGGTCTGACCGACGCGAGGGCCCTCGTGGTGGGGGGAAGCCGCGGCATGGGGCTCGCGACCGTGCGCTCGCTGTCGGCCGAAGGCTGCCGGGTGGCGATCATCGGGCGAGGGCAGGCCGATGTCGACGCAGCTGCGCAGCTGGCGACCGAGGCGGGCAGCCCGGCCGTTCTCCCGCTTGTCGCGGACGCGACCTCGACGAGCGCCATCACGGAAGCCATCGAAGCGGTGTCCCGAGAGTGGGCTGCGCTGAACATCCTGATCTTCGCGGTCGGCCCGGCGGGCGCTGGGCGGATCGAGGAGCTCGACGACGAACGGTGGAGTGTCGCCCTTGACACAGGTGCGCTTTCTGCCGTGCGCGTCGTGCGCGCCGCGCTACCGCTTCTGCGCGCTGCCGACTGGGCTCGAATCGTCACCATCACTGCGATGTCGATCCAGCACCAGTCGCCGTACCTCGTCAGCTACACCGCTGCCAAGAGCGCGCTGCTCAGCCTGACGAAGAACCTCGCGCGAAGCCTCGCTCCGGACGGCATCCTGGTGAACGCGGTGGCGCCGGGGCCGATCCTGTCCGACTGGGTGAGCAGCGCGCTGTCGGGCAGCAGCGTCGACGCGACCGATCCCGCCGCGGCATTTGCCGCGTTGAAGGACAGTCACGGGGTGTCGGCTGATCTCGGCCGGATGGGCCTGGCAGACGAGGTCGCTGCGGTGGTCACCTTCTGCGCCTCGCGCAGGAACGGTTTCATGACCGGCGCGCATCTCAACGTCGACGGCGGCAGCGACTTCGTGTAGTGCGTTGCCCGTCCGCAAACGCTGTTCTACTGTGATGAAAGTGTGATATCCGTCCAGACGACGGCACTCCGCACGCGAAGGAGGTGTGCCGTGGCGCTCGCATCCGAGGCCAAGTCGTGGGCACAAGAGCACCTGCGCGGCAACTGCAGCTCCCTGTACACCCCGTTCTCGGGTCGGGACGGCGATGACATCGACTACGAGGCGTTGCGAGCGTTGGTCCGCCACTGCCTGGGCACCCTCGACCAAGACGGTCTATGGATCAATGGCGGAATCGCGGAGGCCTGGGCGCTGACCACCGAGGAGCTGATGTCGGTGATGCGCGCCGCAATCGAGACCGCGCGCGAGGTCAAGCCGACGGCGCTGATCCAGGTCATGTCGAGCACGGACACGGCGAAGCAGTGTGTCGAGCTGACGCTTTATGCGCAGGAGCTGGGAGCGGACATCTGCTACGTGCTGACGCCGTACTTCGAATGCGCCGGCAAGGCCGGCGTCTACGAGTACCTGCGCTACGTCGCGAGCCGGACGGACATCGCGCTCGGCTACTTCAACTCGTCCGCGACGGGATTGATCCTCACTCCGGAGGAGTGTGTCGACCTCTACCGATCGATACCCGCGGTATGCGGCCTGAAGAACGGCGTCTTTGACCCGGAGCACAGCCTGGCTGTGCATCGGCTCGCGCCGGAGATGGTGGTCTGGGAGGCGATGGACGAGGCCGGGATCCGGCTCGGCATCCCCCACCCTGGCGCCCTCGGAGCAGCGCTCTACCTCTATGAGACGCCAGACCAGCTGCTGTACCGGGAGCACCGACAGCTACTTCTGGAAGGTGACTTCGAGCTGGCGACGAAGTTCGCGGAGGAGTCGGGTCTGCTCGCGATACGAGCGGCCACCAAACGGTTCCAGGCCCATCCGGCGCGACCCGATGCGTTCACGCATTGGGGGGCCGGTTTCAAGTTCGGGGCGTCCCTGCTCGGTCTTCCGACCGGCAGCTTCAGCCACCGTCCACCGCAGACCGCATTTCCGGACGAGCTCGGCGAGCCACTACGCGATGCCTACACCGCGGCAGGCTTCATCCCCGCATAAGCTCCGGCCCCGACGCTAGATGCCGACCAGCGCCGACGAGCCCACCATCGACCCGCAGATCGCAACCTGAGATGAAGCCGGCTGCGCTCGAGCAAAGAAAGGCCGCGGCGTTCGCGATGTCCGCGGCCTGCCCGGGTAGCGCCCCCGCGCCGGCCCGCTTGACCGGCGTGAAGTCGATCATCAGCTTCATGATCTCCTGATGCTCGAGCTCATGGCGGCCCATCGGCGTATCAATCAGACCAGGCGAGATCGACACCAGTCGCCCGCCGCGCCGACCCCAATCAAGGGAGAGCCGCTCACACAGCCGCATGACGCCACGCTTCGCCAGGACGTACCCGGTATCCGGGTCAATCTCCCCGCCGAGCGCTCGGTCGACGTCGTCCAGAAACGTCCGCGCCAGCGGCTCGTCGAGGAGGGCATCGGCGGCCAACCCTGCGTCGCTGTAGCCGGCGATCGATCCGATGCAGACAGCGGCGCTGCCTACGCCGACGAGCGGGTCGAGCGCCGCGATGACTCGCGCGGTCCCGACCAGATCGACGTCGAGGACCTGGCGTCCGCTCGCCATCGTTGGAGAGATCCCCGCAGTGTGCACCAATGACCTGAAGGGACCCAGGGACCTGATCGTCGCGGCCAGCTCATCGACGTCGGCTTGTCTGGTGACGTCGCAGACGAGGGTGTGCACCGGGGCGCCGGTTGCCTTCAACTCACGCGCTGCAGCGGCTAGATCGGCTGCGCGGACGTCGACCAGAACCACTGCGTCAGCGTCGGAGAGCTTGCGCGCGCAGGCAATGCCCATCGCGCCCGCCCCACCGGTGATGACGACGACGCCGTCAGCCATGTGTGCTCCCCTTCATCGCGCCAGCACTGGCATCGGTTGGATCATGCCTGAGTTGTCCGAGGTCGGCTGCGCGGAAGACCGAGGCGCTGCTCGGCGATCAAGCTCCTCAAAACCTCGCTCGAGCCGCCGTAGATGGTGCTGGCGACAGCGCTTCGAAAGTGGTACTCGAACGATCCGCCCGACACGGCTTCGTCGTCTGACCACGCGATCATCGCGGCGGGCCCGACCATGTCGATGACGGCCGCTGCCCATGCGACGTAGCTCTCCGGTCCGAACAGCGCCGCATGCGGTCCAGGCTTGCCGCCGATCTGCTCGATGAACGCCACCCGGTGTCCGAGCAGCTCAGCCACCTCGGCATCGATCGCGAACCGGGCCAGTCGTTCGCGGACCGCAGGCGAGTCGATCATTCGGCGACCGGAGCGGTCTGGGGTCTGCGCCCAGGCAAGCGCAGTGTTGAACAGCTGCGTGGTTTTCGACGCAGGCGCGATGTTCTGCTCGGCCTCAAGCGCGACGCGCATCACGCGCAGGCCGTCGTTGACGTCGCCGACCCGATAGAAGTCACTGACCCGCACGTCTTTGTAGAAGACGATGTTGGTTCGCTCGTATCCCATCGTCCGCACGGCTTGGCGCTCGATTCCCGGGGTGTCCATCGGCACCAAGAACATGGTCAGGCCACGTGGGCCATGCGACTCAGGATCGGTCCTAGTCAGCAGGAAGCAGAAGTCGGCGAGGTGGGCGAAGGTGGTGAACATCTTCTGGCCGTTGATCACCCAGCTATCACCGTCGGCGACTGCCTTGGTGCGGCACGCGAAGACGTCGGAGCCACCTTCGGGCTCGGTGTAGCCGAGGCAGATCAGCGTCTCGCCCGCGGCAACGCCCGGAAGAATCCGCTGCTTGAGCGGCTCCGACGCGAGCGCCCGGATCGCGTTCGCAGGAAGCATCGTGGTGCCTTGACCGATGGTAGGACCGCCCGCGAGCCGAATGGTCGCCGCGATGATGCTGGCCTCGAAGCCGTCGAGTCCCGCGCCGCCCTCGGCCACCGGCCAAGTCGCCGCGATCCAGCCGCGTTGGCCGAGCGCACGCAGGAGGGGCCGGCTGACGCCATCCCCCGTGGCGAGCTCCTCACGAATCATGTCGTCGGTGACATGCTCGGCAACGAACGCCTCAGCTTCGGCGCGGATCGCGGACCAGTTCTCGGGCTCGGCGAAGTCCATCAACTCACGTCCCCTGCCATGTCGGCGAGCACGGGTCCGAACCGTCGGTCGGCGAGGCCGTGGAGCTCGAGCTGAGGGTCGGCAAAGATGGTTTGCCATGCCTTTGATCGCCGGAAGTACAGCTGGATGTCGTACTCCGCCATGAACCCGTAGCCACCGTGGATGTGAAGACTGTGCTGTGCCGCGAAGCACGCGGTCTGCCCGGCGAAGATGAAGGCCATCGATGCCAGCGATGGTGCGGTCGCATGCCGCGAAGCGGCCGCCCAGCATGCCTTCCAGGTCAGTAGCTGCGCTCCGTCTGTGGCAACGATCGCGTCCGCCAGTGGATGCGCGACGGCCTGGTAGCCGCCGATCGGCAGTCCGAACGCGCGGCGCACGCGTGCGTACGCCGCACCGATCTCGATCGCCTCGAAGGACAGCCCGACGAGCAGCGCCGATCGCAGGATCCGAACTTCGTCACAGGCGACGTCGAATGACTGTCGCGCCCGCGAGCCGACAGCCAGCTCGGTGACCTCGGTCGCATCGTGCCATCGCGCCATCGGCAGCGAGCCGGCGTTCGTCAAGTGCCTGACGACGGCGGGGCGAGCGAGGACGACGAGGCGCTCACCGTCGAGTGCGATGACGTAGTCGGCGACCGCGCCGTCCGCGAGAATTTGATCCGCCAGGGACGCGGTGCCGGTGGCGAGCGACACCAACTTGGCGCCGCTCATCGACTCCTCGAGGAGGTCTCGCGCTTCGAACTCGGCGAGCAGGCGAACGGAGGCCAGCACCTCGGCGATCGGAATGGAGGCGAGCCGGCGACCGGCCTCCTCAGCAAGCAGAACGAGCTCGAGAAGGCCGGCGCCCGCACCGCCCAGACCTTCCGGGACCGCGATGCCGAGAGCGCCGGTGCCGATCAGCTGTGCCCATAGCGCGGGGTCGTAGCCGAGCGGCTCGGCGGCTCGGATCCGCTCCGGCGTCGACTCGTTGGCGAACAGATCGGCGAAGAGCTCCCGCACCGCCATCTGCTCGGCGCTGAGGTCGAGGTTCACGTGATGACCGCTTTGTCCTTCAAGGCGAGCAGTTCGTCCCATGTCAGCCCGAGATCGAGAAACACCGCCTCGGTGTGTTCGCCGAGCTCGGGAGCACGGTCGGCGGTCGGCGGTCGCTCGTCGAACTGAACCGGGTTGCATACGAGCTCGAAGTCGGCGCCGCCGGCGCTGGTCACGGTGCGGATCATGCCGTTGGCGTGGACCTGCGGGTCGTCGTGCACCTCGATCGGCAGCTGATACACCGCCCACGGGCCTTCTTGGTCCTCGAGCAGCCCCACGCACTCGTCGAGAGTGCGCGCTGCGAACTCGGCATCGAGCTCCGCGACGCACGCCGCGCTGTTCTCCCAGCGCGACTTGGCGTCGACGAACCGCGGGTCGCTGACCAGTTCCGTGCGGCCGAACGCCTCGCACAGCCGCGACCAGTACCGGTCGGACTCGAGCATGACGAGCTGCAGGGTCCGGTCGTCCTTTGTCTTATAAGCGCTGACGATCGGATTGGACACCTTGGAGCGGTCCGGGCGGGGCAGCTCGCCGGTGACCCCATTGATCTTCGCCAGCACAATGTGCGGCGAGATGTTCCACAGCCCGTAGGACAGCAGCGAGACGTCGACGACCGACGGCTCCCCGGTCGTTGCCCGAGCAAACAGCGCCGCGGCGACGCCGCCGGCGATCGTCTGCGCGCCGGCAAGGTCACCGAACGCGATCGGCTGTGCGCGCGGGTACTCATCGCCCCGGCTGACGACCGCGCCGATCCCGGTCCGCGCCCAGAACGACGTGGCGTCATACCCACCGCGCTCCGCGTCCGGGCCGCGCACACCATTGCCGCTTCCCCGGACGTAGATCAGGTTCGGATTGACCGCCCGCAGATCCTCGACGTCGAGACCGAGCCGCCGCCGGGCGGCCGGAAGGAAGTTGGTGAGAAAGACGTCTGCCCCCGCGACGAGGCGAAGGAGAAGCTCCCGACCCTCGTCCGAGGCGAGGTCCAGACCCACGCTGCGCTTGCCGCGGTTGGGGATCTCCATCATGAAGTCAACGCCCTTGGTGGAGACCATCCCCCCGGCGGACAGCCCGCGCTGCGGATCGCCGTGCAGCGGGTGCTCGATCTTGATGACGTCCGCGCCCCACTCGGCAAGCACGGCGCCGGCGGCCGGAACGAACGTCCACGCCGCTACCTCGATGACACGAACGCCAGCGAGCGGCCGATACGTCACCGGTCCCACGTCTCCTTCGGAGCCAGCGGGCCCGCTTGACCCCTTCGCAGGGCAGGAGAATAATGTTCTTGCCTGAGTACAGTCAAGGACTACTCAGCATGCAGTGGGATGCGACTTACGCCGCCGCGAGGCCTGCCTGAGGGAGCACGTTGCCGCAGAACCTGCTGGAGTTCGACCCGTTCTCTGAGACGTTCTTCGACGACCCGTACGAGGTCTATGCGGACCTTCGGGACAACGCTCCGCTCTACTTCAACGAGCAGTACGAGTTCTACGCATTGTCGAGGTACCACGATGTGGTGGCCGCGCATGGTGACACCGACCGGCTGCGCAGCTCATACGGCGTGACCCTCGACATGCTGATGGCCAAGCAGCAGGTCGACCTGAACATGCTGATCCTGATGGATCCGCCGAGGCACACCCAGCAACGACAGCTGGTCAGTCAGGTCTTCAAACGACGCAACGTCGCGAACCTCGAGCCGCTCGTCACCCAAACCGTGATCGACTTCGTCGATGATCTCGATGGTCGCAACAGCTTCGACCTCGTCGCTGACTTCGCGGCGTTGTTCCCGGTCGAGGTGATCTCCGCGATGCTCGGTGTGCCGAAAGCAGATCGGCAGCTGGTGCGTCATCGCATCGACGTCTCCCTAGCCCGACGTCCCGGAAACCCCGGGCCGACCGAAGAGGGCATCGTCGCCAGCCTCGAGACCGCCGAATACTTTCTGGAGCTCATCAAGGCCAAACGCAAGCACCCTGACGACCTGATCATCAGCAAGCTGATCGACGCCGTGATCGTGGATGACGACGGGACTGAGCGCCGCCTCACAGACGACGAGGTCGCTAGCTTCTCTCTCCTGATCGGCGCCGCCGGCAGCGAGACGGTGACGAAGCTGATCGGCAACGGCGCCGTCCTGTTCGACCAGCATCGCGACCAGTGGAGGCAGGTGCTTGAGGACGAGTCGCGGATTCCGGCGGCGGTCGAGGAGATACTGCGGTTCCACCCGCCGTCGCAGTACCAGGGTCGATTCGCGGTCGAGGACATCGAGCTCGCTGCGGGCACGATCCCCGGGAACTCGCCCGTGCTCTTGCTGACCGGCGCCGCGACCCGGGATCCGCGGGCATACGACAAACCCGATGTATTCGACATCGCTAGAGGCGGCGGGTTCACCACACTCGCTTTCGGCTACGGCTCGCACAGTTGCCTCGGTGCATGGCTCGCGCGCCTGGAAAGCCGGGTCGCGTTCATGGAGATCCGTCGCCGGTGGCCGAACTACAGCGTTGACCACGACGGCCTGAAGCGAGTGAACATGGTGAATGTCGCCGGCTACTCGAACGTCCCGGTTAGCGCCCGTTAGGAGGCCAGGGCCTTGACCACCGACGGCCTGCCGGACGAGCTCGCGGACCTGCCCGCCACCATCCCGGCCGCCCTCGCGCGGCGGCTCGACACGCCCGACGACGACTTCGTGATCGGCAAGGACTTCCGGTTGAGCTTCGGCACGGCCGACGCCGACAGCGCGCGTCTCGCCGGCCAGCTCCTCGCCGCCGGAGTAGGCAAGGGAACGCGGCTAGGCTTGCTGTACGCCAACGACCCGTCGTGGGTGACTGTCTGGCTCGCGGCTACGAGGATCGGCGCGCTGACCGTGCCGTTGTCCACGTTCTCCCCTGGTCCGGAGCTCGCCCGGACGGTTCGGCACACAGATGTCGCGGCGATCATGACGGCGTCGACATTCGGCGGCGAGTCGCTCATCGACCGTCTTGAGCTCGCCTTCCCCGCACTTGCTGAGTCGGGCCCGGACCTCGAGATCCCTGACGCGCCGTACCTGCGCTGGGCAAGGGTCGAGGACGGTGCGCCGATCTGGTCACGACAGCTGCCGGATCCCGTGTCGCCCACCATCGTCGCGGCAGCCGAGGGTGCAGTGGCGCCGGCGGATCCACTCGTGGTGATCAGCACATCGGGGTCGACGTCGGCGCCGAAGTCGGTGGTCCACACCCATGGGTCGCTGATCCGGCACGCCGCGCTGCTGGCGCGACGGCGCGGCCTCACCTGCGCCGACCGGATCTATTCACCGATGCCGTTTTTCTGGGTCGGCGGCCTCACGATGGTCCTGCTCGCGGCGCTCACCTCCGGTGCCGCGGCGCTCGTGCAGGAGCGCTTCGACCCCGAGGAGGCTCTCGAGCTGTCCGAGCGCGAACGTGCCACCCAGATCTCGTGCTGGCCCAACGCGGCGCTCGCGATGACCAAACATCCGAGCTTCGCCCTTCGAGATCTCTCCAGCGTTCGCGGCGGGACCCTGACGGCTGCCTTGCCGGAGATGTACCGCCCGCCGTCCGCGGACCGCGCACCGATGCCACTCGGGATGACCGAGACCGGCGGTCCGCACACATCCGCGGACGATCCGTATCTGCCACTGCCTGAGCACCTGCGCGGAACATACGGACGTACTCTGCCGGGCTTCGAGCATCAGGTTGTTGAGCCCAACGAGATCGGCGTCGGCGAGCTGCTCGTACGCGGTCCCCTCGTCATGGACTCCATATACAAAAAGGAGAGGCACGAGACTTTCACCGCAGACGGCTGGTACCGAACGGGCGATCTCGGCTCGTTCGACGACGAGGGCTATCTGAGGTTCACCGGGCGCAAGACCGCGACGATCAAGTCCGGTGGGTCGAACGTCGCGCCGGGCGAGGTCGAGGCCGTGCTGACCGCTATCGATGGCGTCCGGGAGTGCTTCGTCTTCGGCGTTCCAGCCGACGAACGCGGTGAGGACGTTGCCGCCGTCGTGATCGTAGATGCCGCGACGCAGCTCGATGCCGACAAGATCACGGTGTTGGCGCGAGAGTCCTTGTCGGGCTACAAGGTGCCCAGGCAAATCAAGGTCACCCGGTCAGAGGCGCTGCCTCTGCTTCCGACCGGCAAGGTCGACATGACAGCCGTGCGAAGCTGGCTGGCAGCGGACGCCGGCGAGTAACGGTCTGTCACCTCCTCAGGGCGAGACCTCGCTGAGGAAGTCAGCGACGACGCGATGGACTTCGTCGGGGTGGTCCTTGTGAACGGCATGGGCTCCCCCGTTAATCTCGACGATTCGCGCGTTCGCGTTGGCGCCGACGAACAGCTGCGCCTGACGGATCCGGCGCGGGTCGTCCGATGAACCGTGGATGAGCAGGATCGGGCAGGTCAGCACCGCAAGGTCCTCGAGCGGGATGAAGACCCGCTCCGCGTGGCGCACCCACAGCTCCTGCATGACCTCAACCCAGTGGTCAGGCCCGTGACGCTCAGTGTGCAGATCGCGTAGCTCCCGCGGCCACCCGCGTTCGAGCCGGTCCCGCGATGGCACCTCTGCCTTGGCGGCGTCCACCGACTTCGTCGTCCCGAGCCCCGGGCTTATCAGCACGAGGCTCGCGGGCAGGTCGGGGTGGTGCAGCGCGAGGCGCAGTGCCACCTCTGCGCCGAAGGAGAACCCGATCAGGTGGGGATTGCCGAGATCCTCGTGCTGGACCAGCGCACGTAGATCCTCCTCGATCAGCTCGAGCGCCAGCTCGCCCTTGCGGTGGTCGCTCTTACCGTGTCCCCTCAGGTCCGGGATTACCACTCGATGGGTCCCCGACAACGCGTCGGCAAGCTGCGCCCAGTCGTACGCACCCGACCCGCTGGCACCATGAACGCATAACACCCCCGGCCCGCTGCCGACTGTCTCGTAGTGCAGACGCAGACCATCGTGGTCGTAGGTAGACATGGTTGATCCGCCTCATTCGTGGTCTGTTGTGAACAGCGCACAGCCGCCGGGAGTTCCACCGCCCGTGGTCACCACGGCGACCTCTGCACCGGAGACCTGACGCGCGCCCGCCTGCCCTCGCAGCTGCTGTACGGCCTCATGGATGAAGCCGAAGCCGTGCAGGCGCCCGGCTGAGAGCTGACCTCCGTGAGGGTTCAACGGCAGCTCTCCATCCTTCGCGATTCGGGCGCCTCCCTCCACGAACGCGCCTCCCTCACCGAGCTCGCAGAAGCCGAGCGCCTCGATCCAGCTCAGGCAGTTGAAGGTGAACCCGTCGTAAAGCAGCGCGACGTCGACATCTGCGGGACGCAAGGAGGATCGCCGCCACAGATGCTGCGCGGGCCCGAAGACCTGCGGCTCGTGGGTGAGCGTGCCTTGGTCCCAAGAGAGCCGATCGGTGATCTGCGTCCCAACCGCGTCGACGAGAACCGGGGGCTGCCGGAGATCGCGCGCTGCCTCACGCGCCGAGACGACGATGGCGACGGCGCCGTCGCACGGGACGTCACAGTCGTAGAGACCGAACGGTGTCGACACCAGGCGAGCTGACAGATAGTCATCCATCGTGAGCGGCTCGGTGTAGACCGCGCTCGGGTTCAGCGCCGCGTTCAGGCGGGCGTTCAGGGCGATCGCACCGAGCTGTTCGCGTGTGGTCCCATAGCGCGCAAAATGCTGACTCGCCGCCATGGCAATCCAGTTGGCCGCCGACATGGCGCCAAAGGGCGCACGGAGCTCGGTCATTCCAGAAGCGCGCCCGCCGCCGCGCCCCGATCGCATCGCACCGCTGCGCGCAAGTGCGCTGTAGGAGGACTCCCACACCGTCCGGAAGCACAACACGTGCCGACACAGCCCGGCGGCGACCGCGAGCATCGCCGCGATCACGGCACCCATCTGTCCCGGCGTCTCGGCGCCGCCGTTGATCCATGCCGGCTGCAGTCGTAGCGCCTCGACGAGTGCGGTGACACCGCCCTCACTGAAGCCGCCGGATCCGGCGCCGCCCGGATAGGTCGCGAGCCCGTCGATTTCGTCGAGGGTGAGGCCGGCGTCTTCGACAGCCGCTCGGGCTGCGTCGACCGTGAGTTCGAGCGCCGGTCTCATCAGTCGCCGGCCTACGTTGGAGATGCCGACGCCGGTGATGGCGGCGCGGCTCTCGAACCGCTCGGGCGAGGCGAGGGCAGGGCGTCGAGCGGGAGTCGGATCGGGCACCGCCCAGCCGCGGTCGGGCGCGCCCGTCGGCGCGAACAGCGGCAGCCACACGTCGGCGACCTGCTCGAACTGGACCGCGACCCGAAGTCCGAGACGGACATCGGTCGATGGGCATCCAACGATGTTGGTGGTCAGCCGGATCCGTGGGTCTTCGTCGATCGCGACAACGGCGATCACGTACGGCGGTGGAAGGGCAGGGCTCCACTGCTGATGGTTCTCGGTGCACGCCACGACGACCGCGGCACCGGACACGTCGGCGATCTCCGTGACATAGGACAGGCAGTACGGACACACCGGGGCGACCGGGAACCGCAGCTGCTGACAGTCGCCACAGCGCTGGAAGCGCAGGACGCCGTCGGCGCCGGCTCGCCAGAAGAACTCGTTGTCGGGGCCGACCTGCGGCAGCGGACGTAGAGCAGGCTCGTCGGACACGCGCGACCTCCGGAGCGAAACGAAAGTAAAACGCTCTATGGTGTGAAAGGAGAGTCACATTCTATTTCCTGAGGAGTCCCGGTGTCGCTCGAGGATGGCGATCTTCGCGGGCTTCGCGTCCTGGTGGTGGGCGCGTCGAGCGGGATCGGCCGTGCGATCGCCACGCAGCTCGTTGAGGGTGGCGCGAAGGTCGCGGCCGCAGCCCGGCGAGTAGATCGCGTGCAGGAGATCAGCAACGCGCTGGCCATCTGCTGCGATGTCCGCGATCCACAGGACTGTGACCGCGCGGTGGCCGACTCCGTGGCGCGACTGGGTGGGCTCGACGCCGTCGTCTACGCCGCTGGGATCGGCCCGTTCACTCCGTTGGACGTGTCGGGTCGTGAGGCGTGGCTTGAGGTACTCGAGACCAATCTCATCGGACCGGCTCTGATCACGCGCGCGGCGCTGCCGCATCTGACGCACGACGGCAAGCGCGGTCGAGCGCTGTTCTTGTCCTCCGACGCCGCTGAGCGCTGCTACCCCGGCCTGGTCGCGTACGGCGCCTCCAAGGCCGGGCTCAGCCGGTTCTGTCAGGGACTGCAAGCCGAGTTCCCGGCACTGCGAGTCAGCGACGTGATCGTTGGGCCCACCGGGGACACCGGTGTCTCGGACCACATGGATCCTGACCTGCTCGGCTACTGGGTCGAGCGGTGGTATGCCGAGGGCTGGGTGCGGTTCGCCATGCAGACCTCCGCCGAGGTTGCGGCCGTCGTCATTGACACACTCCGCGCCCGGGAGCCGGCCACCGTGATCCGCGCCCACGGTGGACCGGAGGTCGGCGCACGCCCGCTGTAGCCCGTCATGTCAGACATCAGGAGGGACTACGCGTGTCACCACAAGACAACGTCGTCGACATCCTCGCCTTGGAGCCCACCGGCCCGGGTACCTACCGCGCGGAGAACCTCAGCGACTCACACGGCGTCGTCTACGGCGGGCAGCTACTGGCTCAGCTCACGACGGCGGCCGGGCTCGCGATGCCCGAGCTGTCGGTCAAGTCGGTGCACAACGTCTTCACGCGTGGCGGCGATCCGCAGCGCGCATTGGACGTGCGGGTCGAACATCAGCATTCCGGTCGCTCGTTCGGGACGGTCGCTGTCAGGATCAGCCAGGGCGACCGGCTGTGCTGCACCGCGCTGGTCTTGCTGCATCAGCCCGACGACGATCTGATCCGTCATCAGGCGGAGATGCCGTCCTCACTTGGCCCGGGCAGTGCCAAGCAGACCTCACACACCAGAGGATGGATGGTGCGGATCGACGATGGGGTCGACCTGCTCGACCCCGAGGCCGTCGGGCCCGCGGAGCTCAACGTGTGGAGTCGATTCGACGGTGGTCCTCACGATGCCGAGCGCAGCAAGGCGTTGGTCGCTTATGCCTCGGACGGGTTCCTGATCGGGACGGCGATGCGTCCGCACGCGGGCGTCGGGCAGTCGATGGCACACACGTCGATATCGACAAGCGTGATCACGCAGACCCTCACCTTCCACGCCCCATTCGATGCGGCGGCTTGGCATCTTCTCGCGCACCGAAGCGACTTCGCCGGATTCGGTCGCGCCCACGGATGGGCGAACGTCTTCACCGAAGACGGTCGCCACGTCGCCTCGTACAGCCAAGAGAGCATGGTCCGCCGGTACCCGACCGACCGCGCACCGGCGCCGGGAACCCTGTCGAAGTACTAGGACACCTTCATCAACGTCGACAGCGTGCCGCCCATGATCGAGGCGACCTCGGACGGCGAGAATCCGTCGAGATGGTCGACGTAGCTCAGCGGGTCGGCGAGCCCTTCGGGATGGGGGAAGTCCGAGCCGTAGACGATGTGCTCGAGGGGGACGGATTTCGCCAGCTCACGGACGTCGTCCTCCCAGAACGGGTTGATGTACACGCACCGGTGAACGGCATCGACCGGGTGCTCGGCGAACTCCTGCGGCATCTTCTTGTACGTCGCCGCAAGCGTGCGAATCA
>DASZRO010000112.1 GCA_035550055.1 Mycobacteriales bacterium
GCCGCCACGCGATCGACACCGGCCAGGACCTCGTCCATCACCAGGTCGGTGATCGCCGCGAGCAGCTCCTCCTTGGACCCGATGTAGTGGTAGAGCGCGCCCTTGCCGAGCTCGTTGGCCTCGCACAGCTCAGCGATGCCGGTGCCGTGATAGCCGCCTTGGGCGAACACGCCGGCGGAGGTGTCGATGATCGCGCGACGTCGGGCCTCCCAGTTCGCGCCGCGGCGTACCGCTGCAGCGCTGTCAGCCACGGTGGTTCGGATCGGGCGACTCGCCGTTCGGGAGGTGCGACAAGAAGCTCGCCGACCACGACATCAGGTCGGTCGGTACGACGTAGTCGCGGTCGTCGTTGATCGCCGCCCAGTGCTCGGCGATGTCCTCGATGGTCGGCGCCGGGCCCTCGTGCACGTAGCCGGAGGTGGAGGTGAGGACCAGCCGGGCGAAGCGGCCGGCGCCGGCGGCGTAGACCTCCCCGGTGGCCGGGCAGTCCTCATGGGCGAGGTAGGCCGCCATCGGGGCGACCAGGTCCTCGCCCATGCGCGGCGCGGCGAGCGCGGCCGCCTTGCCGGCCATGCGGGTGGCCGCGGCGGGGGCGATCGCGTTGACCCGGATGCCGAGCGGGGTGCCGGCGGTCGCGAGGCTGCGGGTCAGGCCGATCACGCCGCCTTTGGCCGCGGCGTAGGAGGTGTTCCTCGGCAGCCCGAAGACGCCGGCGGACGTGGTCAGCACGATCCGTCCGTACTTCTGCGCCGCCATGTGCGGCCACGCTGCGCGGGCGGTCAGGAACGATCCGCCGAGATGGACCGCAAGGTGTCTGCCGAAGTTCTCGTCGTCGATGTCCGGCATGCCGGCCCACTCGATGACGCCGGCGTTGCTGATCAGGATGTCCACGCGACCGAACGCGCCGACCGTCGCGTCGATGAGCGCCTGTGCCGCCGACGGGGACGACACGTCGTTGCCGTCGGCGATCGCGGTGCCGCCGGCGGCGCGGATCTCCTCGACCACGGCCTCGGCGGGCGCCAGGTCGGCGCCGGTGCCGGCCATCGAAGTCCCCAGGTCGTTGACGACGACCGAGGCGCCTCGTTCGGCGAGCAACATCGCGTAAGAACGGCCGATGCCGCGCCCCGCCCCCGTGACAATGGCGACGCGATCGTCGTAGCGCATGCAGATCAGACTGCCACCGGGACCTCGAAGCCGAGCAGGCCGGCCAGGGTGCCGCCCAGGATCGCCTTGCGTTCGTCGTCGGGGACGCCGGTGAACAGCTGCTTGATCAGCTCGCGGCTGCCGCGGAACGTGCCTTCGGCGTGCGGGTAGTCGTTGCCCCACGTCAGGGTCGACAACCCGGTGATGTGGCGGCAGGCGATCGCGACCGGGTCGTCCTGGAACTGCACGTGGAACTGCCGGCGTACGTACTCGCTCGGCATGAGCGGGTAGGGCCACTTCTCGTTGAGCCGGAACAGCTGAGCCATGTCGGGCTGGTCGTTCGCGGGCCGCGAGTCGTCCCACTTGCCCAGCCACCAGTCGGCGTCCTGGCCGATGCCGGTGACCCAGCACTTGTCCATGCCGCCGACGAGCGATGACAGCCAGTGGGCGTTGAACTCGATGAGGTGGAAGTGCAGGTCCGGGAACCGCTCCGGCACGCCGCCGCCGACCAGCTGACAGATCAGCTGCTGGGGCACGAACGTGCTGTGGATCGCCTGGGTGACCATGCGCTTCGCCGCGGCTCGCTCGGTCATCGGCTGGTTGACCTGCGCGGCGTTCTCGAGGACCACCTTGAGCGTCACCGCTTCGGTGTCGTCGACCTTCACGCCGCCGGTCTGGGTGTGGAAGAAGACCTGTACGCCGGCGGCGGTCGCCGCCGCCCACACCGGGTCGAGGTCGCGGGTGTAGTAGCTGCGAGGCGGGGTGGCCGGCAGCAGGATGGCCTTGAAGCCGGCGGCCGCGACGCGCTCGATCTCGGCGACCGCATCGGGCACGTCGGTGATCGGCACCGGCGCCGTAGGGCAGATCCGGTCGAAGTACGGCGTGAAGCGCTCGATCAGGTAGTCGTTGTAGACCCGGGCGTGCGCCATCGACAGCTCGTGGTCGTCGGAGTACAACCCGAACAGCGACAGGTTCGGGTGCATGATCTGGACGTCGACGCCGTCGAGATCCATGTCCTCGATGATCAGCGCGGGATCGCCCTCGGGCATCCGGCCGCCGGTCTGCCGGTACCGCGAGACGGTCCAGCCTTCGTACCCCGCGGTGTGGAGCTTGCGGAAGATCGTCGCGCCGCCCTCGACCAGCGGCTCGTCGAGGGTGAAGTCCTCTTCCCACACCGCGCGGTCGCGCAGGTGGTGGGGGAGCCTGGTCTTGAACAGGTCGGTCGGTTCGAGAACATGCCCATCGGCGGAGACGACGAAGTCCTTCTTCTCGCGTGCGTCCATGGCGTTACTGTACCGATCGTTACAAACTTTGCGGAGGTGTCGTGGCGAAGCGCTGGCAGCGGCGGCCGGAGGGATCCACGTGGGGCGACTGGGGTGACGACGACGAGCTCGGCCGGATCAACCTGCTGACCCCGGAGAAGGTGCGGCAAGGGGTTCGCGAGGTCGAAGCGGGGATCGCGTTCTCGCTGAGCCTGCCGCTGGACTTTCCGGGCGGCACCGCCTTGAACCAGCGCCGCCACCCGCCGAAGCTCTCGCCGACCGAGGACATGAACGGCGTACCAGGCGTCTTCTACAACGTCCGGATGAGCGAGATGGCGGACTGGGGGGATCCGCGCTACGTCGACGTGTGGGCCGATGACGTGGTGACGCTGTCGCTGCAGTACTCGACGCAGTGGGACTCACTCGCCCACGTCGGAGCGGAGTTCGACGCCGACGGTGACGGGATCGAGGAGGCCGTCTACTACAACGGCTACCGCGCGGGCGTCGATCTCGTCGGGCCGTCGGATGACGCGCGCGGTGACGGGTCGGGGCATCGCGGGTTCGCCCACCACCTCGGGCTCGAGCACATGGCCGCCCACGGGGTGCAGGGACGCGGCGTACTCGTCGACCTGCACAAGCATTTCGGCGACGAATGGCGCGCGGTCGACCTCGCCGCACTGCAGGAGGTGATGGCCGCGGACCGGGTGGTGGTGGAGCCGGGGGACATGCTGTTGATCCACACCGGCTTCGCCACCCGGGTGCTGGAGTGGAACCGGGAGCCGGATCCGCGCGCCATCCACCGGACCGGGACCTGGCTCGATGCCCGCGACCCGGCGATGCTCGAGTGGATCGCCGACTCGCAGATCTCGGCCTTGGTGGCCGACAACTACGCGGTCGAGGGGTTGCTCGGCAAGGATCCCGACCCGTCGCGGCACTCGTTCCTGCCCATCCACCACCTCTGCCTGTTCCGGCTCGGCGTGCCGCTCGGCGAGATGTGGTACCTGCACGAACTGGCTTCGTGGCTTCGTGAGAACAACCGGTCGCGCTTCTTGCTGACCGCGCCGCCGCTGCGCCTCCCCGGCGCCGTCGGATCACCTCTCACCCCCGTCGCCACCGTCTGAACCGTCTGAACTGTCCGAACTGTCCGAAGCGCTGACCCGAAGCGGTCTCTTGGTCCCGACAAAAGCGGCTGTTGAAGGGGCCGGGTTGCCGTCTGCGGCCGGCATGCGTGGCCTGTTGCGGACATGACTTTGGTTGGCCTGTTCCGGCCACTTTTTCGTTGATTACCAACGGATTCTGTCTTGATCTCGTCGTGCGCGGGCGCTAGGATTCGAACATACGTTCGATCATCGGAGTGGACGTGCTGACCTCGGAAACCCAAGCGCTCGCCGACGACGTCGCGCGCCTGGTGGCCCAGGACGTCCACTCGCTGCCCGACGTTCTGCTGCTGTCCGACACCGAGGCGCTCCTTGCGCTGCGCCGCCGCCTCGACGGCGTACTGGCCCGGCGCCTCCAGGTGCTCGACACCCGCGACGTCACCACCACCGAACGCGGACAGTCCACCAAGACCTGGCTGGTCGAAGAGCACCAGCTCTCCGTCGGTGACGCCGCCGCCCGGTTGCGCGTCGCGCGCAGCGCCGCGTCGCGTCCGGCGATCGTGGACGCGATGCTCGCCGGCGAGGCCACTCAGGACCAAGCCGGCCTGATCCTGGGCTTCCTGCCAAAGCTGCCCAAGGCCGAGCAGCGCGACGCCGCCGAGAAGGAGCTGTTGGATGCGGCCCGGTTCGCCGACCCGACGCTGCTCGGTCGCGGGCTGCGTGAGCTGGCTGACCGACTCTGCCTGAACGAGACGGCCGAGGAACGGGCCGTGCGAGCCCGCGAAGGCCGCTATCTGACCCTGACCGACACCTTCGACGAGATGGTCCGCGTCGACGGGATGCTCGACCGGGTCGGCGCCACCATCCTCCGCAAAGCGCTTTACCCGCTGTCGGCGAGAGCCGGGGAGGTCGACGAGCGCACGCCAGTGCAGCGTCAGGCCGACGCGCTGGTCGAGCTCGCGCGCCTGACGATGAATGCCGGCAGCCTGCCGGAGACCGCCGGGGAACCCACCCAGGTCCTCGTCACGACCTTCCTGTCCGACCTGCTCCGCAGCCTCGAAGCGGGCGAGAGCTGCCAGTCCAGCGTCGACGGGGTTGCGATCACCCCGAACACTGCGCGGATGTTCGCCTGTGACGCCGGAATCATCCCCGCGGTGATGGGCGGGGCGAGCGAAGTCCTCGACCTGGGGCGTAGCACTCGCACCTGGTCACGCGCCCAGCGGCGAGCCGCGAAGCTGCGCGCAAACGGGCACTGCGAGGCGCCCGGCTGCCGCGCCGCGATCGAACGCTGCGACCTCCACCACTCCGACTACTGGTCCCACGGTGGCGCGACCGACCTAGCCAGCGCGATCTACCTGTGCGCGTATCACCACTGGCTGGAACATCACACCGCCTGGCATTTCAGCCGCAACAAGGACGGCACCGTCGAAGTCCGAAAAACGTAGGAAGCCCGTTCCTACTCGGCACCGTCATCGGCGGTCAGGTCCTCGGCGGTCAGTTCGTCCGCCGGACGGTCGGTGGTTGCGCCTTCACTCTCGCGCTCGAAGACGTCCGCCGCCTTGAGGTCGGGCGACGTCTGCTGCGCCACCTCGGCAGCCGCTTCTTCGTCGGACAGACCTTCGCCTGCGGGGCGGGTGGTGCCGGGGGTCACGGGCGACTCAGGTGTGCTCATGTCGTTGACATGCCCCGGCGAGGGCCGAGAACCCGTCGTCAGCCGAAGACGAACGGCTGGTAGTCGTTGGCCTTCGACTCCGCGATGAGTGCGAGCAGTTTCGGCCGGCCGGCGGCGTTGAGCAGGTACTTGCGCGGCTTGCCGGGGACGTTGGTGCCGAAGTAGTAGCTCTTCTCGGTGAACGACGGTGGCCGGCGGGCGGCGCGGTCGATCATCGCGGTCCAGCGTTCCTCGATCTCCGGCGTGACCTCGATCGTTCGCGTACCGCGGTCCCGCGCGGCGATGATCAGGTCAGTGACGAAGTCGACCTGGTCGCCGTTGTAGCGGGGGTTGTTGCCAGCGGCAGCGTGCGGGCCCCCGGGGAAGAAGAAGTTCGGGAAGCCGGCGGTCTGCACACCCAGGTACGTCGACGGGCCGTCCGCCCAGTGGTCGGTCAGCGCGACGCCGTCGGCGCCGACGATGCCCATCCGCGACAGTGCGCCCGTGCCGAAGTCGAAACCGGTCGCCCACACCACGACGTCGAGCTCGCGCACCCCGTCCGCCGTCTCGATCCCGGCTTCGGTGAGCCGCAGGATCGGCGTCGCCTGAAGATCGACCAGGGTGACCTTCGGCGAGTTGAAGGCTTCGAAGTAGCCGGTGACGAACGGCGGCCGCTTCTCCCCGAAGCGATGGTCGGTCGGGATCAGCCGGTCTGCGACGGCGGGGTCGGCGACGATCCCGCGGATCTTGGCGGCGATGAACTCACACCACGCGTCGTTGGCGGCCTCGTCGAACGTCAGGTCGAGATAGTGGCTGACGATCTTGCCGAAGCCGGGCCTGGCCCACATCTGCTCGTAGAAGGCGAGCCGCTCGGCAGGCGTGTCGTCGGAGGACTTGCGATCACCGGGCGGGTGCAGGAAGCCGGCCAAAGAGGTGTCGAGGATGTGCTTGATGGCCGGGAAGTCGGCGCGCAGCTGCGCCTGCTCCGCCTCGGTGATAGGCGCGTTGTTGAGCGGTGTACACCAGTTCGGGGTCCGCTGGTAGACGGTGAGCGAGGCGACCTCGTCGAGGATCGCCGGCACCAGCTGTACGCCGCTGGACCCAGTGCCGACGACCGCCACCCGCTTGCCGGCGAAGTCGACGGGTTCGGCCGGCCACAGCCCGGTGTGCAGCTGCGTGCCGGCGAAGTCGTCGCGGCCGGCGACGTCGGGAAAGAACGGGACGGACAGCACCCCGGTCGCTGCGACGAGGAACTGCGTGGTCGTCGTCGAGCCGTCGCCGGCGATCACCGTCCACGTGCCGTCGGCGTACGTCGCGGCCGTGACGCGCGCGCCGAGCCGGATGTGGTCACGCAGCCCGAACCGGTCGACGACGTGGTTGAGATAACGCTCGATCTCCGGCTGCCCGGCGAAGTGCTCCGACCACTCCCACTCGTCGAAGAGCTCGCGAGAGAACAAGTACCCGTAGGTGTAGCTCTCGGAGTCGAACCGTGCGCCGGGGTAGCGGTTCCAGAACCAGGTGCCACCCACGCCGTCCCCGGCCTCGAGCAGCAAGGCCGAGAACCCGGCCTCGAGCGCTCGGTAGAGCTGGTAGATCCCCGTGATGCCGGCGCCGACGATCAGTACGTCGACGTCGCGGTCGGCAGGCATGGCGGCTGAGTGTACCGATCGGTACAGAGCGAGTCGGTACAGTGCCGCGCATGAGCGCCGATCTGACGTTTGCCGACGTGTTCGCGGGTGTCATGACCACGATCGCGCGGTACAACCACGCGGTCGACGACGGCCGCACCGACGACGCAGTCGCGACGTACTGCGCCGACGGCAGCTGCGACATCCCGGGGCTCGGGGCGCATGAGGGCCACGAGGCGTTGCGCGCGGCGTACACCATGGTCGAGCCGAAGGGGCCGCAGTGCCACCTGGTCAGCGGCACCCACATCACCGACTGGTCGGCCGACCGAGCGAGCGCGGTCAGCGACTTCGCGTTCCTCGTCAAACGCGACACTGTCTGGACCGTCATGCTGACCGGCCGCTACACCGACGAGTTGTGCCGAGACGGTGACGTGTGGCGCTTTCACCGTCGAGTCGGCACCTTCCGCTGACCGGGGCGACTACAGAGACCACTTCTCAGTTGAGATATATTCTCGTTAAGCGACGGCCGCCCACGACTCGGAGGTGTCATGACCACGGATCTGCCGCTCCCCGAGCCCACCGAGCTCGACGAGCAGCGCAACACCGAGCTGATGCATCTCGCGAAGGATGCGGTGCTACGTGGCCGGCCCAGCGGTGACGAGGAGTGCCGCAACTGCCTTTACTACACCGACTCCAGCGAGGACATCTCCTACTGCTGGCACCCGAAGCTGCGGATCCTGGTCGGCGGCCCGTGGTGGTGCCAGTGGTGGGAGGAGATTCCCGAGGAGCTGCGATGAACGACAGGTCGTCGCGCGACACGCCCCAGCGGCGCGCGGTGCTCGACGTCATCAGCAACTCCGACGACCACCCGACCGCGGCCGAGGTGCTCGAGCGGGTGTGTGACGTGCTGCCCGGCGTCGGCGCGGCGACGATCTACCGAACCCTCGGCATGCTCGTCGAGTCCGGCCAGATTCTCGAGCTGCGGGTCGGCCAAGGGGCCACCCGCTACGACCGCAACGTCGAGCGGCACGACCACCTCGTCTGCGACAGCTGCGGGACCGTCATCGACGTACACGTGCCGCTGGACCGGCGGCGTTCGATCGACCCACTCCAGGTGAACGAGGACTTCCTCGTCACCGGCTACGACCTGCGGATCCACGGCGAGTGCGCCAGCTGCAGAGCCAACTAACAACGGAAGGAATCTGGAACGTGGCAGAGCTCAAGGGCAGCAAGACCCACGCCAACCTCAAGGAGGCGTTCGGCGGCGAGAGCATGGCCAACCGGCGCTACCTGTTCTTCGCGCGCCGCGCGGAGACCGAGAAGCACGCCGAGGTCGCCGAGCTGTTCCGGGACACCGCCGAAGCCGAGACCGGTCACGCGTTCGGTCACATCGAGTTCCTGCTCCAGGCGGGCGACCCGGCGACCGACGAGCCGATCGGTACGACGGAGGAGAACCTGGCATCGGCCGTCGCCGGCGAGACCTACGAGTTCACCGCGATGTACCCCGGTTTCGCCAAGACGGCGCGCGATGAGGGGTTCGACGAGATCGCGGACTGGTTCGAGACGCTGGCCCGCGCCGAGCGCACTCACGCCGGGCGCTACGAGAAGGCGCTCGAGAAGCTGCACGCGGCCGGCTAGGCAGCCAGAAGGAGGTGACCTGCGTGTCCGTGCTTTCCGACGAGGACTTCGAGCTGTCCCCGGAGGTCTACGCGCAGGTCCGCGGCGAACGGCGCGCTGAGGCGATATCGCTTCGGCGCGCCCGCCGCGTCCGGCTCGGCGACCTCGTGATGGTCGAGTTCGAGTGCGCCGCGACGCTGCGCTACCAGGCGCAGGAGATGCTCTACGTCGAGCGCGTGACCAGCCCGGCGGCTGCGGCCGCCGAGGTCGCCGCCTACGACCGGCTGATGCCCGGCGGCTCGACCTTGACGGCCACCATGTTCATCGAGCTCGACGACGCGAGTCGCATCCGGGCCGAGCTCGACCGGCTCGACGGGTTGCACGAGGCGGTAAAGCTCGAAGCGGGTGGCGTCTCCTGCCTCGCGCGCGACATCCCGCCGCCCGACGAGGGCCCCAGCAAGCACACGGTGTCGGTGCACTTCCTCGGCTTCGACCTGTCCGACGACCTTCTGGCCGCCCTTCGTGCCGGAAGCCCCGCGCGGCTGCTCGTGGACCTTCCGGCGTATCGGACGTTCGCCGACCTCGACCCGGCGCTGGTCCAGACGTTGCTCGGCGACCTTGATCGCGAGGCATCGCAAGCGGATTAGCCGGGTAGATGCTCGCCATGCCTGCATCGGGATTCGAGACCGTCAAGGACGGCGTGACGATCACCATCTCCCCGGACGCGGATGACGCGTTCAAGCTCAGCCTGGCTCGCGGCGGCGCCACCGTGACCGCGCAAGAGGGCAACGCCATGCTCGACGACCCGGCCGCGATCGCGAAGGTCGTCGACGGGATGTACACGGACCTGCTCGCGGCCGAGCGCGAGACCGGCTAGCGAACGACGCAGCGGAAGCCGAGGTGGCTGGTCGTGCTGCGTACCGCCTGGCCCTGCCGGGCGGATGGCCGGTAGCGGCGGCAGTACGACGGCGCGCACAGATGTGATCCGCCTTTGATCGTCCGGCGGTCGCCTTCGGTCAACGGCGCACCGCAACACGGATGGTCGAGCGCCGCGGGTGCGGTCCGGTCGTGGCTGTCCGTCCAGGTCGAGTCGGTCCACTCCCACACGTTGCCGATCATGTCGACCAGGCCCCAGTCGTTGGCCGGGTAGGCGCCGATCGGCGAGGTGAGGGGGTGCTTGGCGTCCTCGTTGCGCCACGGGAACTCGCCCTGCCAGGTGTTGGCCATTTGCCGACCGGCGGGTGCGAGCTCCTCGCCCCATGCGTACGGCGTCGGTGGCCGGCCGGCTCGTGCGGCGTACTCCCACTCGGCCTCGCTGGGCAGCGCCTTGCCGGCCCAGGTGGCGTAGGCCGTCGCGTCCTCGAACGACACGTGGACGACCGGGTGGCGGTCGAGGCCGTGCAGCGTGGTGTGCGGTCCTTGCGGATGGCGCCAGTCCGCGCCGGGCACCCAGCGCCACCAGCGCCGCCAGTCGTCGAGCGGGACCGGGCGGTCGGTGGGGACGAACACGAGCGAGCCGGGGACGAGCTGATCGGGGTCTGCGTCAGGGAACTCCGACGGTGGCGGCGGCTGCTCCGCGGTCGTGACCCAGCCGGTCGCCTTCACGAACCTGCGGAACTCGGCATTGGTCACCGGGTGCTCGTCGATGAGGAACGCCGCGACGTGGGCCGGGTGAGCCGGTCGTTCTTCCGGATACGCGACGTCGCTGCCCATGACGAACTCGCCGGCGGGC